>JBPCSC010000497.1:0-9606 GCA_051007495.1 Methylococcaceae bacterium
GTGAGGCGATCTGGATAAGCACCCAACGTCCGCGCATATCGTCCATGGGTGCCGGGCTTGCCGTGAATAAAGCAACCCCGTCCTGATTCAAGGCCCGGGACGGTTGTATGAGTTGGCCGTAGTTGTTGTGTCGGGTGATGAGTTCGGGATGGCGGGCGTAGTACCACGCTAACAGCAGAGGTGCGAAGGTCAAAAGGGCGACGATAACGATGACCGCCTGGCCTCGTCGTCTTGAGGGTTGGGATGTGCTCATGTTCTGGATTGGGGGGAAGAATCAGAAGAACGGTGAATTGGGCCGGATTTAAAACCCAGCCAGAGGTAGATGATGACAGTCATCAGTGCGAATAAAAACCACTGTAAAGCGTAGCCCTGGCTCTTTTCCGGGGCCAGATCCGGCGTTCGCCAGTCTCGTAGATACCCGTCTGTCAGGGGTTCGTCTAATAGGATTTGGTAGGATTGGAGCGAGTATCCGAGACGGTTTTCCAGCGGCTTCTGCTCAAGACGCAACACCCGGGCCGGCCAGCCAGCCGACGGAATTTCTCCGCCTTTAAGCTTGAAGCCTACGGTGGGAAACCGATCAACAATACCTGAAATGCGGACACTGGTGTGTTGCAGGAGCACATCAGGCAGGATATTTCGGTCGCTGCCTAGCGGTATCCAGCCCCGATTGATGAGCAGGTGAGTTGAACTGTTAACGAGCGTGAGTGGAGTCAGCACGTGGTAACCGGCTTGTTGGTTGTGAATCTGATTGTCTAGCAAAATTTGATGATCCGCATCGTAGTGACCGTCTAAAACTACTCGCCTGAACCTGTGCGCTTCAGTGAGTAGGTCATTAGGGCCCAGGATTAAAGCGGGTTCGGAGGCTTTCTGGTGACGACTCTGCATGAGTGCGGTTTTTTCGTCTGCTCTTCGTAACTGCCACTCACCTAGCACCACAAACACCACGACCAAAATCAAAACGGCCAGCGAAGCCAGTCGACTCGGTTTGAAGCTATAATTCCGGACTGATTGCATTGTTCTTACATCTTGCCGTGGTGGGGCTGATTTTATGAAAGTTTTGATCGTTTTAGTGTTGGTGGCCATTATCGCAAGTTTAGGTCTGGCTCTGCGATTCCTGTATAAGGATCGGAACATCGCTGGGGCCAGTCGCACGGTCAAGGCACTAACGACCCGTATTGCCCTGTCGATAGGCTTGTTTTTCCTGTTATTACTGCTATACAAAATGGGCTTGTTGCATCCACATGGCCTGAAAGCGGATTACTCAGCACCTTCCGCACCGCAGGCCACCTCTGACCATCGCTAGAATCAACATTATGGGGGAATTTCCATGTTGGAAGCGGTTACGCTGTTTGAAGGACTCGATTTAGAGTCGATCAAAACCATAGAGACGCTGGTAGCCGTGCGGAATATGTCCAAACGCACCGTCATCCTGACTCAAGGTGAAGAATCCAATTCACTATATTTAGTGCTTGAAGGCCGCCTTAAAGCGTATTTGAGCGATGCCGAGGGGAAGGAAGTCACACTTGGATTCATCGAGCAGGGCGAAACGTTTGGCGAGTTGTCTCTATTGGATGGAAAACCCCGATCCGCTTCGGTTATGGCTTTGACCACAGCGCGTTGCGCGGTGTTATCCCGCGCCGGTTTTCTATCCATATTGAAGGACAATCCCAGTATTGCCTTGCATCTACTGGAAATTATGGCTAACCGGGTACGCACTTCCACAGCCAGCATTGCCGATTTTGCCTTGCTGGATGTTTACGGGCGGGTGGCTAGAATTCTAATGGAGAAGTCGCGGGAGGATGAAAACGGCAGGCGTATAACGGATCCGCTAACACATCAGGAAATCGCCGGTATGGTGGGTTCGTCCCGCGAAATGGTTACCCGCATTCTGAACGACTTGCGCCGTGGCGGATACATCGCCATTGATCACAAATGCGTCATACTGAACCGGAATCTGCCGGCGCGGTGGTAGGGGGGGTGAGCCTGTTCTCGGTCAACCCAATCAGGCGATCGTAGTATTCCCGAATGCGGTGGACATAGTTGACCGTCACCGAACCTCGGTGCGGAAGCTTGTTCATGAAGGGCAAAACCGTTCTGATTTCTATCCACATATTCGGATTTCCTCCCTGTTTTTGAACCCGATCTCTCGCTTCCTTGATGTGGGTGTAACCCAGATTGTAGGCGGCCAGGGCGTACCAGGTTCGATCAGGATTGAGAATTTCCGGCGGGAAGTTATCCAAAGTTTGACGCAGGTAGGCTGCCGCACCCAAGATGCTGGTGGCCGGATCAGTGCGATCCTTGATTTTGAACTGCCGGGCTGTCGCCTGGGTAAGCATCATCAAGCCCCTGACGCCCTCAGGTGAAACCGCCTGCTGCTCCCATCTGGACTCCTGATAAGAAACGGCGGCCAACAACCGCCAGTCAAGATCATGATCATGGCCCGCCCGGACGAACCAGCGTTTAAGTCTGGGCAGGCGTTTTCGATAATCCCTGTGGAAGTCCTGATCCGGTTCAACCGCCCCTTCCCATTCGCGGTTATAACGGTCAGTCAGTTGTTCTAGCCGTTTATCTGCCCTTATTTCCCTAAAAAATCGCCGCACTTCTGTATATAGGCTGACGTCTTCATCACGGGATAAGGCCCAAGCATAAACTTGCCCGGCCTGACGATGAACCGGCCCCTGTCGTGACAGACGAACAGATTGGGTATGAGGGAAGATGCCGACGGCGATGTCGGCCTCATCTTCGGTCATGACCCGGTCAAGCCTGAAGCCGGGTTTCTTGCGATCAAAATGAGCTTGAACACCCAGTCTGCGGGCAAAAAGCCGCGCCAGTTCGTGCTCCAGCGGTGCGGCATCGTCTGTCGTTACAGTGACAAACCGTAACTCACCCCGTAACCTGATTTTTTCCAGCTGTGGTAACTCTCTGGACAAAAACTGACTCCAGCCCGAAAAAGGCAACAGCAGAACCAGAAAAAGCAAACATTGTGCATAACATGATTTTTCTGGTTCTGCTCGCCGCTCACGAATCGAGAGCGGATTGGCCATTTTCAGGCTGGAGGGTATGAATTTTCTTGATAAATTCATGACACTCACCATTCAAAATGTCGAAAAGAAATCTATAATAGCAGCCCTTGAGCGGGAGAGGTACCGAAGCGGTCATAACGGCGCCGACTCGAAATCGGATGGTTGGGGAAACCCGGCACAAGGGTTCGAATCCCTTCCTCTCCGCCACCACATAAAAAAACGCCCCACCGGGCGTTTTTTTATGTGGTGATTTAAGTCATCCACTGACACAAAATTATCCGTCTCAATCACTCGGCTTTACCGCTCCAAGGTAGCAGTACGCAAACAACAACTTCCATTCGATCTCCTGAATGTTCAGGCTTAAGGCTTCCGCATTAACGCGCCCCAAGCGGGTTGCTTCACAAAGATCAACAAACCCATGCGGATTCCAACCCGCTTGTTTACACAGGAAACCAGCTTCCTGGGGCAGAGTTTGCCCCTGCTGACTGGCTAACAATTGAACCTCCGCGTGTAGTGCCTCGTACTCAGGGTGCTGATTGATTCGGTCGAACCAATACTTGCTGTTCCAGGCATCCGGTTCCCGCCTGTGCATGATGGCGTGCCAAAAGCTGCCCGTGCGATCATGAATTGACTGACTCAGCCTATGACTCTCATCCAGATAATTGTGGTAAAGCCACAGACCGGACAGGCAAGCAGTAGCCAGATTGCGGTGAACGATGGGCTGACAGGGGAAAATCTGCTCCAGCGTCATGCCACTTAAATGCGGATAAGCGGCTTCGGTGGGCGTTCCAGGACCCAGCGAAGCAAAACGCGGCATGGATAACACGGTGGCTAAAAAGCCATCATAAGTGGTGGAAACAAGTCGTGTGGGCATTTTTCAAGGTCGGGGTTACTGCGAAAATGACAATCCGATACCGGCCGCCATCAGATACGCGGCTTCCTGTTCCAGATCGGCCAGAGTGAGCGGGTGCTGTTCCAGCCAATGCTCAGGAAAAACCAAAGTGACCGCAGTGTCTCTAAAGTGAATGAGAATATCCGGCAGAAATTGCTCATGACGACTGCGATTGAGGAGTATGGACAAACGAAGCACAATCGCTAGGCGAATCCCTGCGGAATCCCATGGGGCCGGCAAATCTTTCAAATGCTTGATGGGGAGTTTGCGTCGGTGGGCACGTACCAGGGTAGCCAGGAGGATTTGATCCTGCCGGGAAAACCCGGGCAAATCGGCATTCCTGATGATATAGGCACTGTGCTTGTGGTATTGGCTGTGGGCAATATCCAGCCCGATCTCGTGCAAACTGGCCGCCCATTCCAGCCATTGCCGCCAGGTTTCGGAATCCGTCGTGACCAAGGCGGGCAGATCCCTCAGTAATTGCCGCAGAGTTTGATGTATATGGTCGACGTGAATCTTGTCTACGTGGTAACGAGCAGCCAGACCCGCGACCGTTCTGCCTCGTATGTCATCATCGAACAACCGCCCTTTCAGATCATGGAGTAGCCCCTCTCTGAGTGCGCTGTCCGATACTTTCATGGTGTCAATGTCCAGAATGTTAAATGACGTATGCAAAATGGCTAAACCGCCAGCAAAACTGGGATATCGATCCGGATTCAGGTCAGGGAAATGCTGGCGATCAACCACGCCAGTCGCTAGCAGCGTGTCCACCAGGCGGTTAAGCGCGTCCCGAGTAATTCCCTCCTTGCACCATTTGCGTCCTACCAGTATCTTGCGTATGGCTCGTATGGTTCCTGACGCACCCACCGACTCATCCCAGTTGCCCCTGCGAAAGGCAAGCTGAAAGGGTTCGAGCTTCTGCTCGGCGGCTAACACAGCCTTTTTGAACCGCTTGGGGGTGATTTTTCCGTCAGGGAAGTGGCACATGTTCATGGAGACGCACCCCATGGACAGGCTTTCCTTGTGCGAAGGTTCTTGATCGACACCTATGATGTACTCGGTGCTGCCGCCCCCGATATCCATGATCATGCGCCGCCGACCATCCACGGGCAAACTGCGGCTTACACCCATGTAGATAAGGCGGGCTTCTTCTATCCCGGAGATAACTTCTATAGGATGCCCCAATGCCCGCTCGGCCAACACCAAAAACTGAGGGCCATTACGGGCTGCACGCAAGGTGTTCGTGCCGACCGCTCGCACCGTGCCGGGAGGGAACCCCCGTAGCCGTTCGCCGAACCGGGCCAGGCAGGCCAGGGCACGATTTTGGGCCTCGGGTGATAACTGGCGTTGTGGTGTAAGCCCTGCTCCGAGACGGATCATCTCCCTGAGTTTGTCGATGACGATGAGTTCGCCAGCCCTGAATTCAGCTACGATCATGTGGAAACTATTTGATCCCAGATCGACAGCGGCTACCGGCAAGAAGGCATGAGATGAAAAATCGAGCATAAAATAGGGAACCTGAAGAAGACGGGGCGTTCGTACGCACGTTAAGAATTTAATGGGAGAAAATACCGAAGGGGGAGATCGACGATGGGTGATAAAACCACCCTTCGGGCTTAGATCATTGCTAGAATTGTTACAAAAAAAACGAGACGAATACAGCCAGTCATGCAGGCACTTTCCATACGCAACTTGCGTAAAATGTACAAAAACGGTTTTCAGGCCCTCAAGGGTATTGATCTGGATGTCGCTCCCGGCGATTTTTTCGCCTTGCTAGGCCCTAACGGGGCCGGGAAATCCACCACCATCGGCATTCTGTGTTCGCTGGTCAACAAAACATCAGGGAAGATTTCCGTGTTCGGTCATGATCTGGATCAAGACCCACACTCAGTGCGGCGGGCCATCGGTCTGGTTCCACAGGAAATCAATTTCAACCAGTTTGAAACCGTGATCAACATTGTGGTCAACCAGGCCGGTTATTACGGTATCGGTCGACGCAAAGCACTCATACGGGCAGAGCAGGTACTCACGGAACTAGGCTTGTGGGACAGGCGCAACACCATATCCCGGCAGTTATCAGGTGGTATGAAGCGACGCTTGATGATAGCCAGAGCCTTGGTACATGAACCCCGTTTACTGATACTGGATGAACCCACCGCCGGAGTAGACATCGAGATCAGGCGATCCATGTGGGATTATTTAAAGGAAATCAACCGGGCCGACATGACCATCATTCTGACTACCCATTATCTTGAGGAGGCTGAAAACCTGTGTCGGCATATCGCCATTATCGACCAGGGCCAGATAGTGGAACACAGTGCCATGCCCGACTTGCTGGCCCGCCTGCATATTAATCAATTCATACTCGAACTAAAAACTCCCATTACCCAGGTACCCGATATTCCAGGGTATGGTCTTGAGCTAACCGATGCGGTTACCCTGACGGCGCGAGTCCCAACAGAACTCGGCATACACCGTTTGTTTAACGCCTTGGCCACTCATGATATCGAAGTATTAAGCCTCAGAAATGCGGCTAACCGGCTGGAGCAAATTTTCGTGGATCTGGTTGACCACAACAAAACCATTTCCGCTTGAATCCATAATTTGCCATTCACACCGCTCATGTATCGTCCGATGTACCACATTATTGCCTTTCAAACCATACTCCACAGGGAAATATACCGGTTCCTGCGTATATGGCCCCAAACTGTATTACCGCCGGCCATAACCACGTCGCTGTATTTTCTTATATTCGGTAATCTCATAGGCGCACGCCTCGGACAAGTGGGCGCTGTCAGCTATATTGAGTTTATTGTTCCTGGTATTGTGCTAATGTCGGTCATTACTAATTCCTACGGAAATGTCGTAGCCTCGTTCTATTCCAGCAAGTTTCAGCGCAACATTGAAGAAATGCTTATAGCCCCAATACCTAACGGACTGATTCTGACCGGTTATGTCACTGGCGGCGTGATGCGTGGCCTTCTCACCGGCAGTATCGTTGCCGGAATAGGCAGTCTGTTTACGCCCCTGCATCTGGCCCACCCGGAAATCGCTATAGGTATATTCCTGCTGACAGCTACACTTTTTTCATTGGCCGGGTTTATAAATGCGGTGTACGCCAATAGTTTCGACGATATTTCCCTGATACCCAGTTTCGTATTAAATCCCATGGTGTATCTGGGGGGAGTGTTTTATTCGGCAAGCATGCTGCCGGAAACATTCAGGGCGATCACCTTGTGGAACCCGATGTTCTATATGATTAACGCCTTTCGTTATGGTTTTCTGGGTGTTACCGACATAGATATTAAACAGGCATTTCTAGTCATTACCGCCAGCCTGATCCTGCTCTTGGTCTGGGCTTGGTATCTACTGATAAAAGGAATAGGACTCAAATCCTGACGTGATCGGACGCTGGCCCGCAGGCAGGGCAAACACTTCATCTTTTTATTTGATAGGTAACCAAATGATAAAATCAAGAAAACCACAATCCATTGCCGTGCTTTTAATCGCCGGAGTCATGTTGAGTTGTCCTCTTCAGGCCGCAACCGATACCCAGGCCCAAGAGGGTTTTGCCCAAGCCAGGGCGCGCAATCGTGAACCCGATCAGGATCATGGCGGCCATAATATGCAAACCAAACCCGGAGCAGGTTTTCACGGGATATTTTACGGGTATTTGCCATGTACAGAATGCATAGGCATAAAGCATACGCTGTCCCTTAAACACAATAATAATTACCTGCTGGTAACCCAAGAAGTAAGAGAAGCCTCCAGGGAGTTATACGAGAAAGGTAAATACATCTGGGACGATAAAACCAGTCAGTTAACTTTAACCCCAAACAAAGAAGATCAGCCAACCAGGCGTTACCGTATCAAGGATGAAGGAACCCTGATACAACTCGACTCGGGGGGTAATGTCATCACCAAGGATGCAGACCGTTATATTCTGCAGCGCAGCGATATGGCTCAAACCCGTGAAGTACACATGCACTGACGAGGTAAATCTCATGTCCACATCCCCGGAAACGGCTTATACCGAAACTGAAATAACAGAACGATTGCATTCTGAATTGCCTCACTGGCGTTATGAGAATGGCTGGATACGGCGGAAATACCGTACCAGTGGCTGGAAATCAACCTTGATGGTCGTCACTACTATTGGTCATTTGGCCGAAGCGGCCTGGCATCATCCCGACCTATCGGTATCCTACGCATTTGTAGAAGTCAAACTGGTTACCCATTCCGCCAAAGGTATTACCGACAAGGATTTTGCCTTGGCAAAAAAGATAGAGGATGTCATTCAATGGAATCCGGCAGAAACTTCCGGGGGCTTACTGGAAGGCACCCCGGACGATCCTCGCTTTAAGTATATGAAATATGATTAAATTCATATCAAATGTCCGTTTATGGTTTTCGCTGGCGTGTATGGGGGGGCTATATTCAGGTCTGGCTACTGCGGATATCAGCCAGAATGCCGGGCTAAAGCAGTTTATACAGGAGATGCACAGCAAGCACGGTTATTCCAAAGCGGATCTGGAACGCTTGTTTGCTCAGGTGACCATTCAGGATTCGATACTCAAGGCCATGGATAAACCCTACGAGGCCAAACCGTGGTACGAATACAGAAAGCTGTTTCTGACGGAAAAGCGAATTGCAGGCGGTCGTCTATTTTTGCAACAAAACCAGGCGGCATTCAAAACGGCCTACCAGAAATACGGCGTACCCGCTGTAGTGATTGCTGCCATTATCGGTATAGAAACCTCGTACGGGGACAATCCGGGAAAGTACAAAGTCATTGACGCGTTGTCCACGTTGGCGTTTGCCTATCCTAAGCGGGCCGGTTTTTTCCGTCAGGAACTAGAAGCCTTTCTGATGTTGTGTCGTGAAGAAAAACTAGCCCCGGAGCAGCCAATTGGTTCGTATGCCGGGGCGATGGGACTCCCGCAATTCATGCCCAGCAGTTTCAGGGCTTATGCCGTCGATGGTAATGACGATGGACGGCGAGACATCTGGCACGATCCAGCTGATGCCATAGCCAGCGTTGCCCACTATCTGGCCAGAAACGGCTGGATGGCCGATGAGACAGTTGCTGTACCCGCACAGATCAATAAAAAGCCACCCTTTTCGTCTGGTAAGGTGCTTAAAGCGGAATACAGCATTAGCCAACTGGCACAACTGGGTGTAAAGCCCGTGCCTGAGGTGGCAGGGAGTCTGCGCGGGAATCTGGTTGCTTTAGAGGGTTCGGCCGAAATGACCTATTGGCTGGGATTTCAGAATTTCTACGCCATTACCCGCTACAACCACAGTGCCCTTTATGCCATGGCCGCCCATCAACTCAGTCAGGAATTACAACTACCGAACGGCCCGTCAGGAGTGGCCTCACCATGAACTATGATTGCAAACTGTTTATAGGCAACATCAGCGAGCAGGTTAGTCAGCGTGATTTGGAGCAATTGTTTTCTCCACATGGGACTGTTCATACCGCTACAGTCATTCTGGATCTGCTTGATGGTCGCCCTAGGGGATTCGGTTTTGTGATTATGGATAGCCCTGAGGAGGCTCATAAAGCCCGATCGGCACTAGACGACATTTACTTCAAAGGGCAATTTCTGAAGATAGAAGAAGAACGTCCCCGAACGGAAGGTTTTCGGCCACCCGGAAGGTTCTGGGTACGCAAACCGTGTGGGCAGAGAA
>JBPCSC010000498.1:0-1281 GCA_051007495.1 Methylococcaceae bacterium
CTTTTGATGTGGCGGTGCGCGAGGCAAGCCCAGGCAAGAAAGACAGCCGTGGGGTGGATATTCATCATGGTTTCACCGAACGAACCACCTTTGTGGTAACGCCGGATGGCCAGATTGCCGCAACCCTGGGGGGTTTGAAACCCGCCGAACATGTTGAACGGTCGCTGGACATCGTCAGGCAACTGGCGGCGGTTCATCATTAGGAGTGCACGCCATGATCCGTACCATACTGATTCTCGGAACACTGGTGTCCGTATCCACAACCAGCCAGGCAGGGCCAGTCGAAGACCTGATCCGTCAACGTCAATCTGCGTATTCACTCGCTGCCTGGCAGTTGGCCAAAATCAAATCCCAGGTGGTTCAGCACCCTGAGCAGTACGATCGACAGTCGGTGACGTATGCCGCCTTGGGCCTGGCCGCCATTGCTCATTCCGATCTGGCTTCTCTTCATACTCCCGGCAGCGAACAAGGCAGTGGTTGGCAGAAAACCCGTCTGAAGCCGGAGTATTTTCAAAAGCCGGATGAGGCTAAAACACTGGGACTGGCCTTTGCCCAGGAAGCCACTGAACTGGCCCGAATCGCAGAAACCGGAGATATCGCCGCCATCAAAACCCAGTTTGGAAAAACCAGCGGGACGTGCAAGAACTGCCATGATGCCTTCCGTTTGCGTGATGTGGACGAGTAATGACGAGTCTGTCTGATCTTGCTAACACACTTGATGTAGCCATCATCGGAGCCGGTTTCAGCGGCACTCTGGTGGCAACTCACATTTTGAACCAGTCTCAAAAACCGGTGCGGGTGGGGTTATTTGAACGTGACCCTCGCCACTTTGCCCGTGGTGTGGCTTATTCCAGCCTGATGGATTGTCATTTGCTGAATGTGCCGGTCGGCAATATGAGTGCCTTCCCGGAGGATCCGGGGCACTTTCTGCGCTGGGCCAAGGTACGACAAGACTATCTGATCGACCCGCCCTGGGTTGAACACCTGGATGCCCGGAGCTTTTTGCCGCGCAGGGTCTATGGGGATTACCTCAATTCGATACTGGATGAAGCCGAGGAACGGTCTGCCCCGCGCCATACCCTGAAACGCTGCATAGGCAAAGTGAAGGCGTTGAAGATACAGGCAGATACCGTCTACCTGGAACTGGCGGATGAGTCGCTATTCACGGCAAAACTGGTCGTGCTGGCTCTGGGCAATTTTCCGCCCGGGAACCCCCACCCGACCCATTCCGAGTGGTAACAAAGCCCGCGTTACCATCGGAATCCCTGGCTGCCGGGGGTG
>JBPCSC010000499.1:0-22324 GCA_051007495.1 Methylococcaceae bacterium
TAAAAAAAGCGGCTGCACGAGTACTCGTGAAGCCGCTTTTTTGTGAGTAACCGGGTTAAACCAGTGAGCGCAATCCGGCGCGTCTTAAAAGGCTTTCAAGAGGACAAAAGCGGGTAAACCCGCTTTGCAACAGGTTGGCCCCTACAAAAGCAGTAAACCACAGCCATTGGCTGCTCACATAAAATGGGCTGCCTTCCACGCCTAAAGCCAGTGAAGTGAGGACAAAAGAACCGGCGACGATGCGTACGATGCGATCTGTCGTCATGCCTGGCCTGTTGGGTCAGTCAAGTCGTCGTCCGTGCCGCACTGATCCATATCACATTCGGCTTCCAGCCACATCGCATTGATAATACCGAAGGCGCAGGCCAAACCTACACCAAGAACCCAGGAAAAATACCACATACATTTAACCTCAATACAAGCTGTGCTGGTTTTTCAAAACTGTTTCAGGTGTCACACTGCCCCACAGTACTTTATACACCCAGCGGGTATATACCAACACTATAGGTAAAAACACCAGGGTAATCCAGAAGGCCAGAGCCATGGTAAACTGGCTGGAACTGGCATCCCATATCGTCAGGCTATGTGACGGATTGCTGGTTGAAATCAAAAGGAAAGGAAATAATCCAAACCCCAGCGATAACACTACTCCGGTGATACCCAGAGAACTGAACAGAAAAGCCCCCATTGAATTGAATTCAAGCGCAGAACGCCACGCCATAAACAACCCTCCAAACCCCAGTATGGGGGCTATAAGCATCCACGGATGCCGCAGAAACTGACCCAACCAGCCTGAATCCATAACTACTGTTTTATGCAGAGGATTGGACGGCGCGCCGGTTCCGGGCATGGCCGTGATTTGCGGTAAATCCATACCCACAGCGACCCAGAACACTACTACGGCCAACCCGGCTAAAACCACAGGGCCCAATACCCTGATAACTTCGAGTGAGCGGTTATACAAATCGCCTTCGGTGCGCCACTTGAGATAAATAGCCCCATGGAACAGCGTAATCAGCAAACCCATAAGCCCGCAGACCAGCGCGAAAGGATTGAGCAAATCAAGAAAGCCGCCATCATAATAAGGACGCAGGTCGGCATCAAAATGGAAAGGCAAACCCCTGACCAGATTACCCACCAACACGCCCAATAATATGGGGGGTATGGCACCTCCTACAAACAGGCCCCAATCCCAGGCATTGCGCCAGACCGGGTTTTCCAGTTTGCTGCGGTAATCAAAACCGGCAGGGCGAAAAAACAGGGCAAACAAAACCAGCAACATGGCGATGTATAAGCCTGAGAATAATGTGGCATACACCAAAGGCCACACGGCAAACAAGGCACCGCCCAACAAAACCAGCCATACCTGATTGCCTTCCCAGGTTCCGCCTACGGTATTGATAATGGCCCTGCGTTCCAGATCGTTTTTGCCCAGGAAAGGCAGTAAGGCACAAATGCCAAAGTCAAAACCCGAGGTCAGGGTAAAGGCGATGATGACCACACCGGTGAATAACCACCAGATGAATCTCAGCGTTTCGTAATCAAACATAAAATGTCTCCAGTTCAGGGGTTTGTTCAGTAGGATTGGACGGGTTCATTATTTTCGGCTTCAAAATGATATTTTCCGGTATGCAGACTGCTGGGGCCCTTGCGTATGTATTTGATCATCAAATATAGCTCTATGATGAGCAAAGCGGTATAAAAGAACAGGAATCCAGCCATGCTGAACCAGAGTTGGCCTGAAGTGAGATTCGATACCGACAGTTGAGTGGGTAATACGCCTGAGATAGTCCAGGGTTGCCGACCGTATTCAGCCACAAACCAACCGGTCTCGGCGGCTATCCAGGGCAGGGGTATACACCAGAGGGCGAGTTTAAGCAGCCATTTTTTCTGATCGGCTACCCGGGTTGCACAGTAATAAAACGCCATGACGAATATAAACAGCAGGGTAAACCCGGCAGCGACCATGACACGGAATGTCCAGAATAAGGGGGCCACTCTGGGTATGGTATCGTTGGCGGCCATGGTGATCATTTCTTCGCTGGCATGGGCGACGTCCGTGGTGTATTTCTTAAGCAATAAACCATACCCCAAATCTACCTTATGCTGGTCGAAACGGGCCAGGGTTTCAGCCGTTTTGTCTCCATTGCGGATATTATCCAGTTCAGTATACGCCAGCATGCCATTGCGGATATGATTCATGCTGTCTGCGCGTAAATCCTTTATACCTTTTACTTTTTCATCTATGGAACGGGTGGCAATCAGCCCCAATACGTAAGGAATCTTGATTGCAAAATAGGTTTTTTCAGCGTCCTGATCCGGAAACCCAATAACGGTAAAACTGGCGGGGGCTTCATGGGTATCCCACTCGGCTTCTATGGCGGCCAGTTTGATTTTCTGGGTTTCTCCAGAGGTGTATCCGCTTTCATCTCCCAACACGATGACCGAGAGTATTGAAGCCAGGCCAAAACCGGCGGCTATGGAAAAAGACCGTCTTGAAAAACCCAGGTCACGGCGTCTGAGGAGATACCAGGAACTCACTCCCAATACAAACATGGAACCCGTAACATAACCGGCGGCTACAGTATGTACAAACTTGACCTGGGCCACCGGGTTAAAAAATACATCGGCGAATGAACTCATTTCCATACGCAGGGTTTCAAAATTAAATTCAGCCCCTACCGGATGCTGCATCCAGGCGTTGGCAATCAATATCCACAGTGCCGAGAAACTGGTACCGAATGCGACTAGCCAGGTTACCGCCAGATGCTGTACCTTGCTCATGCGATCCCAACCGAAAAAGAATAACCCGACCAGGGTGGATTCAAGAAAAAAGGCCATCCAGCCTTCGCTGGCCAGAAGAGGGCCGAAAATGTCGCCTACATAATGGGAGTAATATGCCCAGTTGGTGCCGAACTGAAACTCCAGGGTAATCCCCGTAGTCACGCCCATGGCGAAGTTAATGCCGAATAGTTTGCCCCAGAATTTGGTCATGTCCTTGTATACGGTTTTGCCGGTCATGACGTAAACCGACTCCATAATGGCCAATATGAAACTCATCCCTAACGTCAATGGGACGAATAAAAAGTGATACATGGCGGTGAGGCCAAATTGCATCCTGGACAGGTGAACGATGTCATCTCCGGTCATGGGTGAGTCTCCAGTGGGTGAGAAGTTGAAAGGGAATTGGAAAAAATATCATCAATACGCGGTTTGGGGATTGAGGGATCAGCCTTAAAACAGGCAAACCATAGCCAGGTCAGAAAGAGCACCTTGAAAGCCAAAGCGGCGGTGATCTCCCACCTCAAACGGTAGCGAGCAGAAAAATCAAGAGGGCGTGTGTTCATGGTTGGCTTGCTCGGGTTGTAGGGGATGGCAGAGCAGACAGCATCATAAGCTGTGCCAAACACTATAACCCGATAAACAGTGGAAAATCCATGGTTTTTTTGTGGAGAATAAGGGGGATTTTGTTGCAATGTGGTGATGCCGTGCAACATGAGCCGTGCAACGTGAAACATCATGCAAGCACCCTTACCCCCAGTAATGTACGTCTGTCCGCAGCGGTTTAATTGTGCGATGATCCGGCGTTCACCCCTTAACCATCAACATTGGAGACTGACGACTATGAACATCATGAGTGAACTGGAAAAATTTCGTGACGGATTGGAGCAACAAAGAGATGAGTTGCGGGTACAGGCCGGTTTGGCCAAGCTGGAGGCGCGTGATGAATGGGAAAAGACCGAGGTCAAACTGGAGGCATTCAAAAACCTTTTGAGCCAGCTCAGCCACGAAGCACACGAGGCTGGCGATGAGGTGTGGACTGGCGTTCAGACCTTGGGTGAGGACATCAAAATGGCATACGAGCGGATCAGAAAAAGCCTCTGAAGCCGTTCGATTGTTTTACGTTACGCTAACAACAACGCTTGATGCCGTTGTTCCAGTGTCGATCCTGCTCTGATCGAAAGAACGCGGGACGACTGAGTGGGGGGTTAGGGTCATGGCTGTGGTGAACCTGCCTGTGGGAGAGATAACGCTCGTAGGCATCATCCCCACTCAGTTGGCGCAGCCAAGACCATAAGATGGTCAGGCGGGAGAGGAAAACTCTGAACGCCCTCACCTGTAATGGCTTGGGCGTCGTGGGGGTGTTCATCCGTGAACGTTTATTTGATTTTGCCTTCCTTGTACATCACATGCTTGCGCACTACGGGATCAAACTTCTTGATCTCCATTTTTTCAGGCATGTTCTTCTTGTTTTTAGTGGTGGTATAAAAGTGACCCGTACCCGCACTGGAAACCAGTTTGATTTTATCGCGCATTTTTTTGAACCCTTCTTAAAACTTTACGCCACGCTTGCGCATGTCTGCCAACACGGCATCAATACCGTTCTTGTCGATTGTGCGCAAACCCTGACTGGAAATACGCAAACTCACCCAGCGATTTTCGCTTTCTACCCAAAAACGATGCACATGCAGGTTGGGGTTGAAAATACGTTTGGTCTTGTTGTTCGCGTGTGAGACGTTGTAGCCTACAATGCGGCGTTTGCCTGTTACTTGGCATTCTCTGGACATACTGATCCTCTTGGCCTAATCAAAAAATCAGGCTTTATAAATGATTGAAGCTTGATGCGTCAAGAGAAAACCCGAATTTGCGAGGAAAAACCCACCATGAGTATCAAACTGGGGATCGTCATGGATCCCATCGCCTATATCAATTTCCGCAAAGACAGCAGTTTTGCCATGCTGCTGGAGGCTCAAAGCCGTGGTTATGAACTGTACTACATGGAGGTGAACGACCTTTACCTGCGCGATGGCCGCACCTTCGCCCGTATGCGTGCGCTGAGTGTGCAACGTGATGAACAGACGTGGTTCAGTCTGGATGGAAGCCATGATGCCCCACTGGATACACTGGATGTGGTGCTGATGCGTAAGGATCCACCTTTCGACCAAGAGTACATTTATGTCACCTACCTGCTGGAATGTGCTGAAATCCGTGGTGTGTGTGTGGTCAACAAACCCCGGGCGCTGCGTGATGCCAACGAAAAACTGTTCACGGCCTGGTTTCATCACTGCTGCGCCCCCACTCTGGTAGCCCGTGAAGGGGCACGTATCCGTGAATTTCTGCATGAACACGGCGAAATTATTCTCAAACCGCTAGACGGCATGGGGGGGGCGTCCATGTTCAAAGTCTCCGGTCAAGATCCCAACCTCAGTGTGATACTGGAAACCATGACCCAACACAATTCACGTTTCGTCATGGCTCAAAAATATCTGCCTGAAATCGTAGACGGCGACAAACGTATTTTGGTCGTCAATGGGGTCGCCGTGCCCTTTGCCCTGGCCCGCATACCGGCCATCGGCGAGAGTCGGGGCAATCTGGCGGCCGGTGGTCGGGCCGAGGGCCGCGTGCTTACTCCACGAGATCGCTGGATAGCCGAACAAGTCGGGCCGGAACTGCGTGCCCGTGGACTGGCGTTTGTAGGGATTGATGTCATAGGCGACTACCTGACTGAAGTCAACGTCACCAGTCCAACCGGCATACAGCAATTAGATAAATGCTTTGGGCTTAATATCAGCGGTATGCTGATGGATCACATTGAATCAGTTCTCTTAAACCATCCGAACTAATTCTGAATACGGTATCGCTGCCATGACACTTTTTACTTGCATCACCCAAATTAACTTCCCCTCCACACTGACGTGCACCGCCTCGGGCTTTAATCCCGAGTTTGAGATTGGCTTTACAGCCGATGGCGACATTCCTTTTCCTCAGGTCATTTTGCACGGCCAAGGCCCGCTAAAACTCATCAAGGAAGAACGCATCACCTGCCGGAAAGAACCCCTGGATGTCACAGTACAGTACACGGCCCACGTACCGGCCGGATGGCTAAACGCCGGTGACATCACCCTGCAGGTGGAAGGCTGTCGCCGGGCCGACATAGGCTCCGCCACCGGCGCGGACTGGATCAAAATGTTTGGTCGCCTGCACCTGCTGCCCTGCCCTGCTTCACCCCCCACACCCCGCATCGACAGCATAGCCACGCATGAAGGAATAACCGTTTATTTCGGTATACACAAACACATGCACCAACCCTATTACACCAGCACCGACTGCACCGCCTGGGATGGAGAAAAAGACGGCATATTCGGCTCCAGAGCAGGCAATTACACTCATTACCTCGCCGATGCGGTCAGCCAGTATGTTTCAGGTGAGCTGCCCAGTGCGGGTTTATCGACCAGCTGGAGCGGCAGTCTGATTGAGCAACTGGATCGTGCGGCCCGCCAAGGCTGGTGTCAGGGACGTTATGCCGACTGGAACCTCAGCCTGCGGCGGATTGTTCAGGAAAAAACCTCAAGCGGACATTCTCGCTGTTTGTTTACCGGATTCGGTTTTTTCCACCCACTGATGCCGCTTATTCCTGACCGGGACATCATCCGCCACATCGAATGGCATAGAAAGATGATTGAGGATACGTTCGGAATACCCGCCTCCACAATACTGTTTCCCCCGGAAACGGCCTTTCATGTACGCATGATTCCCGCCTTGCGCCAGGCCGGCATTACTGCGGTCATTTATGATTCAATACACCGGTACAGGGCGACTCGTGAATACCCTTATGCGGGTAAAGAAGAAGGCTTGTTACCGCCCAATCCTGCCGAGTACATCAACCCCCCCGTACACGACTGGCTGCAACTGCATAATATCTGGGCGGCATCGAAAATTTCCCCCAGCCTGCTCAAACCTGAATACGTAGGCTATGAAGATCATCAAGGGCATATCCATAAAATAATCGCCATACCGGCAGAACGGTATATCGGCAATGAAGATGCTCGTGGGGGGTTTGTGGCTTTACAATATCCTGATGTATTGGGCCAGGTATATGATCAGGTGGTGCGTAGCGGGTTATATGATCCGGCTCATCCACC
This sequence comes from Methylococcaceae bacterium, assembly GCA_051007495.1. Classification (GTDB taxonomy): domain Bacteria; phylum Pseudomonadota; class Gammaproteobacteria; order Methylococcales; family Methylococcaceae; genus CAIVXW01. The sequence goes on from JBPCSC010000499.1 coordinate 6,924, forward strand.
CTTCTTTTTGTTACATTCGGATGGTGACAACCACGGAGGCGGGGCTGACAGTTATTACGGGCACAATACCGGGCAAATGGTAGAGTGGTTAAAGCGGGATGCCCGGTTTGAACTGACCAGCATGGACGATTATCTGCTGAGATTTCCACCAGACCCTGCCCGCATCATTCACATAGAACCGGGTAGCTGGAGTGGCGCAGATAATGGCGACCCACAATTCATGAAATGGTTTAGCCGTCTGGATCAGCCCTATTCGCCCGATCTAAACTCCTGGGCAGTATTAACTGCGATGCAGAATATGGTACATACTCTGGAAGATAATTATCCAGATCATCCCGATCTGCCTGAAATTATCCGCCTTTTACTGACGGCAGAAACCAGTTGTTATTGGTATTGGACCGGACAGAACGTATGGGATCAGCAGGTCACGAATGCGGCCAATCAGGCGTATCAAAAAATGAAAACGGTGCTGGGTAATCTGGTGGCAACAAGCCGTGACACTACCGGGCCTACCCTGTTCCCGCCCTGGGTAACGCCGCTTAATCCGGGTGGTCTGCAATGGGGTTCAGGTGGATTGATTCCAGCCCCTGCAACCGGCACGGTACATACTTTTGTGTATGACATATCCGGCCTGAGCAGGGTTGATTTGATAATCAGGCAGGACGGCCAGAAAGAAACCCTGCCCATGCACCTCATGGGACGCTATCATTCCGCCACAGGAGCCGCTGTCACCGCCGACTACTACACACTGGAATTACCCGGAAAATCCGGTATGGTACAGTATTACATTGAAGCAGAAGATGGCCGGGGCAATGTCACGACCTCTTCACTGGAGCGGGTATATTTAAACTCGGCAAGCGGGTAAAAAAACATTTATGACCCCCTTGGCATTTCAGGCTTAAACGTACATTACAGAGGGTCTGGTAAAGGCCACCCTCCGGTTCAGTCGCGCCGAGACGCGCAGGATGAAGCGACTGTCCGGGGGGCTTTTTACTGGTCGGTATCCCTCACAAAACACAGTGCCATAACATCTTTCATTTTTGCGGCATATTCCATCAGAGACGCAGGTTTACGAACAAAGCCGGTCGCGCCCAGTTGATAACTGACAGTCATGTCACCCGGGTTGCTTGAAGAAGACAGCATGATCACCGGTATTTTTTTTCCAAAACCCAGTTCGTCCAGTTTTTTAAGAAAACCAAATCCACCCATTCCCGGCATTTTGATATCAAGTAATATCATGATGGGAAAACCGCATGTCAAACCTTGTGGATCATCATTTTTTGTCAGAATTTCCAATCCTTCTTCAGCCGTTTTGCCTCGCATCATCAGGGGTTCAAAACCGTTTTGCTTAAACCCCCAACTGATCAGATCAAAATCAACGTCTGAATCATCAACTACTAATACACTGTTTATCGTATTCATCTGGACATCCGGGTGGTTGAGGCAGGACTCAGAGTAAAGTAGAACGTCGATCCCCTGCCAGGAGTCGAGTCTAACCAAATGTTTCCACCGTGCCGTTGTATGGCTTTCTGGACGATAGTCAAGCCCGCCCCTGAACCACCACCATACGCTTCGCTGCTGTGCAGACGGCGGAATAACTGAAATATGATGACGTGATCTTCTGTGGGTATTCCGATTCCGTTATCCCGCACAAAGAAGACCGGATTTTCAATGCTCTGGTAAAACCCTATTTCTATAACACGGGCCAGGTTGTCGTTATATTTTACGGCGTTGCGGATCAGGTTTTGGTAGATGGCTTTTACTTTCACCTCATCGCATTGTATCAGCGGAAGATTGCCTTGAATTTCAATGCGGATATCCAGCCTGGGATAAGCCAGAATAACCGTTTCAGCCACTTCCCGCACCAAATCCTTCAGGTAAATGGGTTTGATGTCCATTGGATCCTTGTCAGTAGTAGAAAACCACATCAGGGATTTGATCGTTTCTTCCATGCGATGAGTCAGTTGCAGTAAGGTATCCATACGGCTGATGTTTTTTTCCGTAAGGTTTTTTTCCTCTTCCAGTTTAATGAGTTCCAGATAGTTCCGCATGCCTATCAGCGGTTCTTTCAGGTCATGCGCTGCGGTATAAAAGAAACTTTCGAGTTCTTCTTGCTGCTTTTCCAGGCCTGTATTCAGATCATCGGCCAGTTTAAAGCGCACCAATATAATGTCTGTCAAACTTTGGCGTAGATTGCCGGCGTAGTCAATTTCACATTCCAGCCAACTACGGGACAGGCCCTGCGTGACTTGCTTCCATAAGGCAAAAGAATGGCGTGGATGCAGTTCCTGTAATGAGCCTTCTCCCTTGACGATGACTGGTTTTTCCGGGTTACCCGCCCAGTTGACTTCTTGCTGATATTCATTGCGAAACCAGAATATGGCATTCTCGCTGGCTCTGGGTAATATAATGGCAAGAAGACCGGCCGCCAGTTTACCGAACTCGGCAGCAGGTGGGTAATCCCTGGATAGTCTGTCCGTGTAATACAGGGTATTGTTTTGTTGGGATAACCAGTCGGCCAACTGCCTGACCCCTTCCTTGCCCGGAGTTTGTCCTTGCAGTATTACCGTTTTGTCCATAATGATGGCTACCCCATCGGCATCCAGTCTCTCCAGCAAATTCAAACTGGCCAGGGCAGTGGCTGAAAAATCAAGGCCCATCTGACTGGCAGCGTGGTCGGTTTGCCAGGCCAGTGTTTTTTGCAGCAACTGCTTGTATTGGTCGTAGTCACTGTCCTGGTATTCGCGCAACCACTGGGCAATAACTCCGGCCAATAATTCAGCCGGTATGCGATCAGGGTATGATAAATATCGGGGATTTGAGTGATTCATGCAGGAAATCAAACCCCAGACCTTGCTGTTGATCATCAAAGGCATGACCAGTGAGGATTTAACCCCCATGTTTTGCAGATATACGCTGTACATCAGCGATACACTGCGCAACGAGGAATAACTCAAATCTACCGGGTGCTCCAAACCCGCTTCCTGAAAGGAGGGCAACAGGGGAACCGGGGAGTAATGGGTATCGGGCAGGAATCGGATTGTACGGTATAAAAATAATCTACGGGCCGGTTCAGGAATGTCGCTGGCCGGGTAATGCAGTCCTAAATAGGCTTCCAGTTCAGGATCACGCGATTCGGCTATTACGTGGCCACTGCCATCCGGTTCAAAGCGGTAAATCATAACCCGCTCGAAACCGGTATAGGTTTTAACCAGATCGCTGGCTCTTTGCAGGAAATCCTTGACCTTTCCCGGGCGTTTTAACTGCGGCAAGGCATTATGCAGCGTGTGTATCGACAAACTATTTTCCTGTTCAAGTCGCGGCTCGGCCTTTTCCAGTTCCAGGATCAAATGCTCACCCATACGGTTGCCGAACAGGTGAAAACCTGTATCCGGCATGGCAGCAGTATTAAAGGTCATCAGGTGTAAATAGCTTTGATCCAGTATATTGTTGGCCAGGGCTTTTTGTATGGCCTGGGTATTGTCCGCCCCCAGTATCTGGCTTAGAGCTTGACCGTGCCAGTCGGCATCGGCAAGGCCTAGAAAGGCTGATATATTGGCACTGTACTGGATTATGCTAAGGGTTTTTTCTTCCAGTACCAGCATGGCCCCGTAGGGTTGTATGGCCTCAATATACTGGATCAGTTCACGGTCGCAGTTACTCAGATCGACTGATTCTGCACGAACAGAATCATTAGGGATCAAGGACTTCGGGCTAGTAATGATGATAGTCATGATCGTTCCTGACTGTGGGTTTTTGGGTTATGTATCTGGCTAAAGATCAGTTGTTTACAAGGGTAATCCCAGCAGCAGTTGTCGCAAGGCCTTAAGGGTGGTTTGCAGTTCTGTTTCTGCCATTTCCAGTTCATTAGCAGGCCATTCTTCGGGGTGGGACTGTAACGCATAATGAAGTTTGGTCATGGCTTCGTGTAACGGAATCAGGCCCATGGTATTGGCCAGATCTTTCAAGGTATGTGTAATCATTCTGGCCTGTGCCGTTTTGTTGGTCTTGAGACAATGTTCGAGTTCTTTCATGTCCTCGGCATGTTGTGAGATAAACAAATGCCCCAGTTCGCAGTACAGGTGTTCATCATTACCCAGACACAGCAGTGCATTGGGCAGATTGGGTATGGATTCCTTGAAATTCCTATTCATGTTGACCAAAGCCACCAGTTGCAAAGAATGCCCGTTGGTGGAGGACATATCCACCAGAATCTCGGAGTTCCTCGGCAAACAATTCAGTATGGTGTTAATGAGCAGTTGTTTGTTGATGGGTTTGCCTACATGGGCATCCATGCCGGCCTCAAGGCAGGCTTGCCGGTCTATGCTCATGGTGTGGGCGGTGGTGGCAATTATCGGTATGCGAGTCAGGTGTAAATCATGCCGGATCAAACGGGTGGCGGTATAGCCATCCATTACCGGCATCTGTATATCCATTAAAATCAGGTCAAAGGCATTAGGCGGACTGCGCCTGAGTAAATCCACGGCCACTGCTCCATTTTCGGCTACCGTTACCGTACTGCCTGATTTTTCCATCATGGCACGGGCAATTCTGTGGTTGATGGCGTTGTCTTCAACTATCAGTATGTTTAACCCGCACAAGGGTAATTCTTTTATTACCTCTATATTGTGCTGTTGCAGCACGCTGGCACTCGCCATATCGAAGGGTAATTCCAGGCTAAACGTACTGCCCAAACCCAGATCAGAGTCAAGATCAATACCCGCCCCCCCCATGAGTTTGACCAGATGCCAGGCCAACGCCAAACCCAGGCCACTCCCCTGATGGCGGCGATTGTCGGATGAATCCAGTTGCTCGAAGGCTTTAAACAGTTTGGGGCAGTCTTCCACGGCTATACCCTGCCCGGTATCGCTGACTGATATACGCAGACGAATACTGTCATCGGTGTGCTGAGGGCTTTTCTCGATACGTATGGATACTGCGCCTTTTTTGGTAAATTTGACGGCATTATCTACCAGGTTCATCAGTACCTGTCGCAAGCGTTGCGCATCCCCTACCAGATAGGCCGGTAAATCCGGATCAATATGGCCGTTTAACTGGATATTCCTGCTGCGTGCCTGGTTTTTGACTGCATTAAACGCTTCTTCAATGAGGTTGGCCGGATTAAAACTGATGGGATGCAGTGCCATTATTCCGGTTTCAAGCTGACAAAAATCAAGAATGTCTGTGAGGGTACTCAGTAGTTGTTCGCCGGATTGATGTATTTGCTTGAAATAATCCCTGGCCAGAGACAGGGATTCAGTATCCCGTGCCAGTAAACTCAGCCCGATAATGCCGCCTAATGGGGTGCGCAATTCATGGGACATGTGCGTGAGAAAACGGTTGCGTACGCTTAATGCCTGCTCAGCCGTTCTTTCGGCTACAAACAGTTGTTGCTCTAATTCAGTGATGTGTTGCTGATTAGTGCAATGGCCTATCAGCAGGGACTGTCCTTCATGCTGATAACGGCAATAAGATACCTTTATGGTGTGTCTGGAACCGTTGTGTGTCTGGAGGAGGGTATCGGCGTGTGCGGTTTGATCAACCGGCAGTTTATTCCAGTGTTCTTCCATATTAACCAAAGGATACCCCGGACTTGAGGCAGGGCCTAAGGCCATTATCTCGGCAAGGGTATATCCAAAGAGTTGCAGGGCGGACTCGTTGGCGTAGATAAATCGAAACCCCTCATTCGCTGCACACACAAACAGGGGCAGGGTCGAGAGGTGTTCCAATATTGCTATGGGTAGTTGGGTATGCAAAGGTTTAATGTCTGGATTCATAAACTAATCCCCTCAGTTACAGGATGTACACTGTCCGGTTTGCAGGCGCATTTGACACGCCGATACTATTTAATGTTTAGATACATGACTCACTCGACTGGTAAAAACTCCGTCAGTCAGGCGGGTTTCCAGGAGGTCGTCGTTATGGATATCGGCGATAGAGCGCACCAAAAGCCCGGTGTCGGCCCGTCGCACTATGGAATAGCCCCGTGACAGAGTCGCCAGTGGACTCACGGCATGGAGTTGCTCGGCCAGGGCATTAGCGCGGCATTGATAATCGTGTCGTTGGCGGTCAAAAGCGGCGAGCAATCGGTGGCGCAGATTGGTAAGCCTGTCCTTGCCTGGGGTGATTCGTCGGGCCGGATGGTGGCGGCTTAGGTGCGCGGCGTTCAGGTTTAGTTGTTCGCTGGCGTGACGTAAATGGGTGCGTATGGCGTATTGCATGCGGGTGTTGAGTTCGTCCAGCCTCTGACTGCGGGTTTCCAGTTTGCGGCGGGGGTGTTGGGTGAGCAGACGTTTGTCCAGGGTGAACCAGTGCCTGTGCTGTGCATTAAGCCGGGTAGTCAGGCCCAGTTGCAATTGTAACCCCAGGCGGTTGAAACGATTAAGCCAATCGGTTTGGTCAGGGGTGACGGCTTCAGCCGCCGCCGAGGGGGTGGGCGCACGCCAATCGGCTACGAAATCGGCTATGGTGTAATCCACCTCATGACCTATACCGGTAACTAACGGCGTGTGCAAGCGGGCTATGGTGCGGGCCAGGAGTTCATCGTTAAAGGCTTGTAAATCTTCTAGCGAGCCACCGCCTCGCGCCAGGATCAGTACATCGCAGAGTGCCGAATCGTCGGCTCTCTCCAGTGCCCGAATGATTTCGGAAACAGCTTCCTTACCTTGTACCAAAGCCGGAAAAATCAAGACGGGTATGGCTGGAAATCGTCGTTTCAACACACTCAACACGTCGTGAACCGCCGCTCCTGTGGGTGAGGTGATGATTCCTATGCAGGCAGGCAGGGCCGGTATCGGTTTTTTGCGGGCGGCATCAAACAAACCCTCAGTCAGTAGTTTTTGTTTTAAGGCCTCAAAAGCACGCATCAAAAGGCCATCACCGGCATCTTCCAGTTTTTGCACGATCAGTTGGTAATCGCCACGAGGTTCATACAGGCTGACATCGGCCTGCAAAAGCACATGCATACCGTTCCCGGGCAACACGGCGGCAAAACGCACCTGACCACTGAACAAAGCGCAACGCACCTGAGCGTCGTTATCCTTTAAGGTGAAGTAATGATGACCCGCCGCCGAGGCGGTGTAGTTGGAGACTTCCCCCTCCACCCAAACCCGGCCTATCTGTTCATTGAGCGTTAGCCGGGTTTTTCGGTTGAGGCGGGATACGGTGTAGATATCCTTGTTCATCGGCACACCGGTGCGGCAGAAGATCGTGCACCCGAGGCATTGCGGACCAGGGATGTGGCGGTTCCTGAGCGGACGCTGCCGGGGCGGGTGTCATCGTGGTGGGGTCCAGTGGTGGCATCGGGTGTGGAGTAAGACTGCTGAGTCAGCACCACCACCTGATTATTCTGTTGTGCCCCCAAGCTCTGTAGTGTTTGCACGGTTTCCGGGTGGGTTAAATCCAGTGGGGGTGTGGTGTCTGGATGGTCTGTAGTCGGTGTGCCGGCTTCCACTCCGTTGTAAAAAATCTGTCCTGATGGGGCTGAAAACGTGGGTGAGGTGCCTTGCCAGTCACCATTGAAAACCAGATGGATATTGCCGTGGCGGGAGCTAAGGCTAATGCCTTCCTGGAAGCTCAATACGTCGTCACTGGCTGTGCCATCACCGGCTTTGAGGGTCAAGTCAGCGTCAGAGGACAGCGAACCGCCTATGTTCAGCGGGCTATTCGACAGCAGTTTGAGGCTGGAGGTCTGGCTGTTGATCGGGCCTGTGGTTTTGAGTTCGCCCTGGTTGGTGATGTCTATGGATTGAGAGGCATCCAGTGTGCCTATTTGCAAACGCTCCGGGCGATCCGCGCTGTGGTCGTTCAAACGAAGCCGCTCTACTGAACCACTCAGTTGGCCTATACGGTTGTCAGGATGCTGGAGTTCGACCTGGGCTTCGCCAGAAAAGGCCAGTGCGCCCACTTGAATGGGCCCGGTTTGAGTGAGCGTGGCGTGATCCAGCAGATCAACTTGCAAGGGTTTGGTGCGGGCGGCGGGTTCAACCGTGCTGGCGTTTACAGCCGTGGTGCCTTGTGTGAGTGACCAGGTATCGCTGGCCACAACCGCATCTACGCGTATGCGTTGTCCGGCCAGTTCAACCGAACCGCCTTGATCGTCCGGGTTGCCGGTGGCCAACTGGCCCTTGATTGTAGCCGTGCCGTTCTGGCTTTCGATGCGGATGTCACCGCCTGCCGGGCCACTGGCAGTGAGGGTGGAGCCTGCTGTGAGGGTCAAATCGTTTCGGGCCGACAAAACGATGCGGCACTGGGCATCCTGGCTGACGCTGTCGGCTTCCATTCGGCCCTGATGAGTCAGCGTACCGGCAAATACTTCCACGGCCCCACCTGCACCCGATTGCAATTCACCCAGATTGATGACCTGACTGGCCGAAGGCTGTATCTCGAAACGTATTTCAGGATTATCCAGACTGGACAACGTAAGTTTTTCGCCGGCGGCCAATATAAGTTGGCCGGATTCAGTGTGTATCAAACCCTGATTTTCAATATGGCTGGATATGAGAATAACCGACCCATCGCCATGGGTTTGAATCAAGCCCTGATTTTTGATTTGCCCCTGGCTTTCCTGAGTAAACAAATAATTGTTGCGGGTGAAATCCAGGTTGCTGATATTGAGCGTAGAAGCCAGAAACCCCTGGGTGTCGATGATGGAATGTTCACCAAACAGTATGCCGTTCGGGTTAATCAGATAAACCCGGCCATTGGAAGTGATCTGGCCAAGTAATTCGCTGGGATTTCCACCGCTCACCCGGTTCAGTACCGAACTGGTACTGCCTTGCTGAATAAACCGGACGATTTCATCTGGCCGGGTGGAAAAGTCTTTCCAGTTAATAATGGCCTTAGGGCTGTTGGTGATGGCCAGGGTATTCGCTGCTGGTATATCAAAACGGGCGTGACCAAACGCCACATCAGGCCCTTCGGGCAAGGCTGACACCGGACTGGAACCCAGTAGAGCCAGTAATGAAGCAAGAGGAATAAAACGCAAACGCTGCCTGGAATGAAACATGGTTATTTCTCGAAAATGTTCAGAATCGGTTTTTTAATGCGTAAGCCCGCTTCAAAACCTGTACAACATCTGGGCATGTACGCGGCCACTGCCGGCCTGGGTTTGGGTGCTGTTGTCGAATGCGTGGGCCAGATCAACGGACAGGCTGAGGTGTTGTTGCCATTGCCAGCGTGCGCCCAAACCGGTACTGCGTAACCACAGGCTGGATTTTTCACCCGCCTGGCTGTGTTGTAATTCCCTGTGGCCCTGGTCGTAAAAGGCCAATACGTGTAGACCGGGCATCAGTTCCGGAGACCAGACTTCAGTTTTGAGAATATGGCCGCTGTCGCCGCCGACTTCACGCTCCCGGTAGCCACGCACGGTGGTCAAACCGCCCAGGCCGATCTGTTCGGCGGGAATGAGCACATCGCTGCTGTATTGGCCGGTGACGGCATTTCGCCAGGTGAACGCCAAAGGCAGGTTGACGTCCCAAAATGCCCCCAAACGCAGCACGTTCCAGTCAGGCCTGGCACCTGCACGCGTACCGTTATAGGCTTGCCGGTTGTTGTAATCGCCGCTTTCCAGGTTGCCCACCCAGGCCATATCCCAACCCGCCCGTACCGGATCCACACTAAACTGCGCCTTGTAGGCCACACTAAAAGGACGGCTACGCACATCTACGCCTATGTTTTGAACTTTGCCGTAAATCACGTTGTTGTTGAACAGTTTGTCGTCGAAACCAACATCCAGCGTGTGTTCATACGAATGCCAACGCGGCAGGTATTGCTTGTAATGGACTCCGCCCATTTCCCCGGAACCGCTGATGTCGAACAAACCGCCCACCGTGCCGGTATCCACATCGGAGCGTGCATAGTAGCCACTCAACCAGCCACCCGTAAAATGAACCGGCAACTGATAACTGGCCCCGTATTGGCGTACTTCGTCGAAGTGATCCGGTGAGAGGGTGTAATTCACATTGATGATGTGATCCATATCCCACAGATTGCTGTACTGATAGGCCCCCATCATGCGGAAATCTCCGGTTTGGGCCGAGCCTCGGGTGTTCATCATCCAGATGAATTCGTGTGGGCTACGGTCTTTCACGCTCACCCTGGCCCCCAGATTGTCGCGGCTTGCCTGTGGGTAAAAAGCCACGCTCACTTGTTTGTGGGGGTGTTGATTGGCTTGTTTGATGTCCATAGCCAGGCGGTCGTGGTCAGGGCTTGTGTTCTCGGTCAGATGCGGAAGGCTTGCCAGAATGTTGCTTTTGGAAAAGTGCTGATTGCCTTCCACTTCGATTTCACCCACTTTGATGGCGTTAATGTTGAGGTGGATGGTGGACTCTTTGCCCAAGGTTTGCGGTGGAATCGTGACCTTGTAAAAGGCGTAGCCTTGTTCGTGCAGATATTTTTCCAGCGATTTGGCCACGTTCCTGAGGCTGGTCAGCGTGTGTTTCTGGTGGGTGTAACCGGACAGCCATTGGCGGGTAATGGACTCACTCAGGGGGTTTTCACCGTCCACGCTGAAGTGCTCTACCGGGAAATCAATGGACTGGCCGCCGTCCGCGCAGGCATTTGCAGAGGCCAAAGCCAGAGTGAAAAGAAAGCTGATGTGACGTGTCATGGTGTTATTGAACCTCGCAGCCGACACTGCCGTTTTGTGATGACCCGCTTGCGGCCGGGGTTTCAGTCCAGGTTGAGTAGCCGGTTTCCAGGTTGGAGAGCGGGGTATTGGGTGAGGGCAGCGTGTCGGGTTTCAGGGTTTGGTCAGAAGATAAATCGGTGCGTACCTGGCCGTTGCCGCCCACAAAACCGCCAGAACCACTGGATACGGTATGAGAATGGCCATTTCTACCTTGAACCTGCGCCTGGCCTTCCTTGCTTTTTACGCTGACATACAAACCTTTGGTGGCTGATTTTTCTGCCGAGGGTGGGGTTTTGATCGCATCAGGACGCGGGGTGGGGTTTTGGGTGATCACCGCAGGCAGTTGGGCTATGGCTATGGCCGGACTGCTGGAGGAGGCGATATAACTGGCCTTGTGTTCAGCCAGTTCATACTGGCCGGACTGGTTGGAGAGGGTGATGGAATCTTTCCACACATAACTGTACAAGCCTGCCGCCGGTTCTTTGCTGGTGGTGCTGGCTGGAGTACCCGTGGCGACACAAGCCCCCAGGCAGTAGAGGTCAAACCCGGTGCCGCGTATTCCGATGGTGGCTACCGGCGTGTTGACCTGATAATTCTTGTGATTTTCCTTGCCTATGGCTCCGGTCAGGGCGCGGATGCCGCCGGACAAGACATTCACCACTGATTTGTTGTCGCTGTGGCCGGGATCGTAGTGGTATTCCGAAATCAGGAACTCACTTTCAGGATTGACGGTGATCTTGCCGGAGTCTTTGAATAACAGCACGACATGGCTTTTTTCCAGGGTTTTGATTCGGTCGGATACATCAACGGGGCTGCCGATTTGCAGCTCTCGCTCCCCCTGTGGGCCTATCGCCAAAGCCATGCCTTCCAGCGTGATGACCCGGGCCGCATGGGTGTTGTCTTCGGTTGATGAGGCCGTTTTACACTCGTTATCGCCGCACAAGCGTGTGGACACTTCAGCGTTGCCGGGTTTGATGGTGGCTACCGGGGTTTGGATCTGAACCTGATCAGGGCTTTTAGCGGCGATGCTGCCGGGGGTGGTCTGGATGCCGCCCTGGTTTAGCGTGATGCGGGCTTCGCCTTGTCCTTCGCGGGTGTATTTTTCTACGCTGAAATGGGTGTTGGGGCGAACGGTCATCCTGGCTTTGTCGATAAACTCGATCACGGCAAAGCTGTCCAGCCCGGTTTGCACCACGTCTGATTCATGGATTTCAGAGTTCTGGCCTAAAAGCCTGGGCGGGTGAGTGCCGGGTTCGCCGGTTTGTGCCGCCACTTCGCCCCGGGCAAATACAATGTGCCCAACCACCTGAGCATCGGCCAGGGTGTAGCCGGATTCAAATGCGAGCAGTAGCCCCGCCCATAACGCCAGCCCGGGATATACCCCGACCGGACACGCTGTACGCTTCACGAGTTAACCTCTATTTATTGCTTTTCAAATGTTGTTCCAGTTCGGCGAAACTCGGACGTTCCCCCGAATAAATGACCTTGCGGGCAAATTCCACCGATGTGGGCGGTGCGTAGCCGTTCATGCTGGCGATTAAGCCGGCTTTGAGGCTTTGGTAATACTTGGTGGATTCAGCCAGTTTTTGCTCCAGCAAGCCGGTCAAAGGGCCTATGAATCCGTAAGAAATCAGGATACCGAGGAAGGTGCCCACCAGGGCCGCACCGATCAACTTACCCAGTTCGGCGGGCGGGATTCCTATGGACTCCATGGTGTGTACTACCCCCATCACCGCAGCCACAATCCCGAAGGCCGGCATACCGTCAGCCAGACGCGCCAAAGCCTGAATCGGCACATGGCCCTCTTCATGGTGGGTGTCAATTTCTACGTCCATAAGATTGTCGATCTGATGCACATCCAGAGTGCCACTGGACATGAGCCTGAGGTAATCGGTGATGAATTCTGTCGCGTGATGGTCTTCCAGAACTTTGGGCGCGGAGCGGAATAGCTCACTTTGCTCAGGGTTTTCGAGGTCGCCCTCAATCGACAACAGGCCACTTTGCCTGATTTTTGTGAAAATTTTATACAGGAGTGTGAGCGTTTCCAGATAAAACTCCTGGGTGTAAGGGGAGCCTTTCAGGGTGCTGAGTACGGCACCTACAGAAGCCTTGATGACTTTCATGGAGTTGGATACCACGAAGGCACCCAGTGCCGCCCCTACGATAATGATGACTTCGTTGGGCTGCATGAGCACGCCCAAATGGCCGCCGGCCATGAGAAACCCGCCTAAAACGGCACCGACGACTATGACATAACCTATGATGACAAACATGGATTGACTCTAAACTGAACTGTGCTGACCTTGAAAACGCCAACGGGAAACCCAAAATCGGGGCCTTGTCGAACATTTATCCACAAACTAACCACTTGAAGGAGCTTAACCGCACCATGACCACAACCGAAAACAAAGTGACTTTAGGTTTTGAAGCAGAAGTCAAGCAACTGCTGCAACTCATGATCCATTCCCTTTACAGCAACAAGGAAATTTTCCTGCGTGAACTGATTTCCAATGCCTCGGATGCCGCCGACAAGCTGCGCTTTCTGGCTCTGGGTAACGACGCCCTGTACGAAGGTGATGCGGCCTTAAAAATACGCATTGACTTCGACAAGGATCAACGCACCCTGTCCATCACCGACAACGGTGTCGGCATGACCCGCGACGAAGTGCGCGAAAACATCGGCACGATCGCCCGTTCCGGCACCCGCAAGTTTTTCGATGCCCTGACTGGAGATGCCCTCAAAGACAGCCAGTTGATTGGCCAGTTTGGGGTGGGATTTTACTCCGCCTTCATCGTGGCTGATCGGGTAACCCTGGAAACCCGCAAAGCCGGTGAAGGGGTTGATCAAGGGGTGCGTTGGGAATCGGCCGGCGAGGGTGAATTCACGCTGGAATCCATAGACAAGGCTGAGCACGGTACTCGCGTCATTCTGCATCTGCGTGAAGGCGAAGACGACTTCATGGAACCCTGGCGGTTGCGCTCCATTATACGCAAGTTTTCGGATCATATTTCCCTTCCCATCATGATGAAAAAGGACGCCCCCGCCCCATCGACTGAACAGGAAGCCGATGAGGTGGTGGTCGAAACTGCGCCGGCGGAAGAATGGGAAACCGTCAACAGTGCTTCAGCCTTGTGGTCCAAATCGCGTGAAGAAATCACCGATGAGCAATACAACGAGTTTTACAAGCACGTCTCGCATGATTTTCAAGAACCTTTGACCCGTCTGCACAGCAAGGTGGAAGGCACCAACGAATATACCTTGTTGCTATACCTGCCGGCCCGTGCTCCTTTTGATATGTGGGATCGGGATGCCAAACACGGCGTTAAGCTGTATGTGCGTAAAATTTTCATCATGGAGGGTTCTGAAAAACTGATGCCGCGTTATTTGCGATTTGTGCGTGGGGTAATTGATTCCGACTCCTTGCCACTTAATGTATCGCGGGAAATTCTTCAGGAAGATAAATTGCTGGAGAAGATTCGTTCCGGTGCCGTGAAAAAGGTATTGGGCTTGCTGGAAGATCTGGTTAAAAACGAACCCGAACAGTATCAAGTATTCTGGAACGAATTTGGCCAGGTATTCAAGGAAGGGCCGATTGAGGATTTCAAAAACAAAGACCGCATTGCCAAGTTGCTGCGCTTTGCCTCCACTCACGCCGACAGCGACGCACAGAATGTATCTCTGGATGATTACATTGGCCGTATGCAGGAAGGCCAGGACAAAATCTACTACATTACTGCCGAGAATTACGGCAGTGCCCGCAATAGCCCCCATCTGGAAATATTCCGTCGCAAAGGGATAGAGGTGTTGTTATTGTCGGATCGGGTGGATGACTGGCTGGTCGGGTATCTTACCGATTATGAAGGCAAACATATGCAATCGGTGGCCAAAGGTGATCTGGATCTGGGCGCGTTGGCAGATGAAGAAGAAAAGAAAATGGCTGAAGAGCAAACCAAAAACATGGAACCGGTTATTGAACGGCTCAAAAAGGCTTTGGGTGAGCGGATCAGCGACGTACGGGTGAGTCATCGTTTAACCGACTCACCGGCCTGTTTGATTTCGGATGTATATGGTATGAGCCGTACCATGGAGAAACTCATGAAAACCATGGGCCAATCCATGCCAGCCAGCAAACCCATATTTGAAATAAACCCGGATCATGCCTTGATTGGTCGATTGAATCAGGAAGCCGACGAAACCCGTTTCTCGGAACTGGCTCATGTTCTTTACGATCAGTCCATACTCAGCGAAGGGGGCCAACTGGATGATCCAGCCAGTTTCGTCAGGCGTTTGAACGGCTTGCTCGAAAACGCTCTGCGTTAATACTGCTTCCTGCGTTCCGATTCAATAGGCGACTTCATACCCCCTATTGAATCGGGTTTCCGCACATCAGGGCGGGCAAAAGCCCCCCGGATAATCCTTATTCCTGCGCTTCCCGGTTTTGGCCGTGATGTCAGTCAAACCGCAACTCATCCCCCCTACAAAGTAAACCTGAACTGGCCAATCAATGCGCCGGGGATTTGGCTGCCGCCCAGGCTACGCTGGCCATAGGTGTCGGTATTCATGCAGCGTTCGGTGTGGGTGGTCAGGGCTTCGAGTTGAGAACCGAATATACGGTATAGGCTGTCGTCAAAACGCAAATCACCAATCGGGGCGATTATTTCGCCGCCCTCTACCCAAAAACAGGCGTAGCGGGTCATTCCAGTTACCCGGGCTTCGGGTATGTCGCTCCAGTTCAGATAATGCAGATTACTCACATATAAACCCTTGCCC
>JBPCSC010000500.1:0-5582 GCA_051007495.1 Methylococcaceae bacterium
ACTGGACGGTGGCCGAGCGCACTCTGGCGATATGCCACTATCTAAGCAGCGTCTTAGACGACGGTCCGGATTTCCAGATCGGTGACGGAAGATATACGGACTACCTGGACGGATCGCGTGACATTGTCACCCTGGAGGTGCATGACCTGGGCGAGATGGAGGGCGATTTCTGGCAGATTCGCCACCTCAGCGGCTACGCTGCCGAAGCCATTGAGCGGTTGCATGGCGAGCTGCCCAACATCAGCGGAAGGCTGCACTGGATAATCGGCGCAATGGCCGCGCAGTTAATCAGAAAGGGCGAGGAACTTCCTGCAAAAATCGAAGAAGACTGGCTGCTGGAGCGTATGCGTATCTTCGCGCAATACCCTGAATCCGACTTCATCAAGCTTTCTTTTTTGTACCAAGCCGGCACAGAAAAGCTGCATCATTTATTTCATATCGGGTTTGATGATAAAGGCGTTTTGGTTTTGCCCACCACTGACGGCGACAAGGAGGGGGCGGAATTATTGCCGCCCGCCCGATTTCTCGTACGTTCCCTCATCTCCGGCTTCGCGCAGAGAATGGGCGGAGAACTTGGTGGGCCTGGTGGCTAATCTGGTGCTTTATGCTGCCTGCCCGCTGCCGCAAGCCCTTTCCTCATCAGCGTCCGATGCGCTGGCATTTTTCTCATCGAAAGCGTTTGAAGACTGGAAAAAAACAAGGCAGTCGGAGATTAAGCTGTCTGAGGCTGTCATTTCAGGCCAAAACGAAATCATTAAGGCAATCGGCGTATTGGCCAAAATAATGGCGAGGCAGTGATATGAACCTTAGCATTCTTAAAGAGCCATCCACCTACGCAGGGCTGGCTTCTTTTTTTTCCGGCCTTTCTCGTGTTTTGGCCAAGGATTATAGTGTTGAGGCGTTTGCCTTGATTTTGGGCGGCCTGTTTGCCGTGCTGCTGCCCGAGCGGAGCGGCAGCAATGGTTGACGAAAGCACGATCAGAGATATTCACGAGCTGGAACTGTCGCAAGTGCGGCAAAGTTCAGCGCTTACGCGCATCGAAGAAAAAATCGAAGAGCAAAAAGAAGCTATCAATAAGATCGCTCAGGTGCTGGATCGCTTTGAAAATCTAGTCTCTTCGATTGTACGCATTGAAGTCTCTTTGCAAGAGTCAAAGCGGCATAGAGATGAAATTGAGTGCCGGCTTGAAAATACAGAGAATAAGGTTTTTGGCGTGATGGACTCGCTAAAAAGGATAGAGTCTTCCACGGAAATGATCAAAAAAGACGTCACCTGGGACACCATAAAAATCAAGGAGATGGAAGATGAGTATAAAAAAATGGCCGCAAGCGTGCAGCGGCTTTTGATCATCAATAACGCCCTGATTGGCATTACTAGCGTAGTCGCAGCCGGATCGTTGCCCGTTCTTTTTGAGAGGTTCTTCAAGTAACATGTTCCAACCGGTCAAAATCGCCTTCGGCCAGTTTCTAAGCGGGTTTTACGCTGATATTTCCCCCACTACCCGCGCCTTGGCTGAATTCAAAAGCCGAGGATTTGCACAAGGATTCGGCTGGTGTCCGGCCAGAACCCTGGACTCAATCCCGGAAATGCTTGGCTACTGGCAACGGCATGATCAAGACAAAAGCACGTCCCCTTACCAACTGCCTGTCTGCCTGGTGGGTATGGATAACAACTACATCCCTACCGGCAGGGATTACACGCGGCAGATTGCTGGGCGACAGATGGTTATGCTGCCCGATGACCCGAAAGAGCGTATGTTCGGGCTGCGAGCCATTTCAGCCGATCTAAACTTCAGAATAGCTTTTTTCGCCGCTGAAGAACCCACCTCGCGCAGCCTGGCGGCCCAGTTTGGGCTGTACATCGACCTGCCCGCACGAAGAACATTTGAAGCCACCTACCGTTTTGCCGGCCAGGATCTGCTGTGGCCAATTCAGTTACAATCGACGGAAACCCCGGCCATGCCGGGGGCGACTGAGAACAAAAATATGGCAATAATGGTGCTTGACATTACGCTTATGGCCTGGATTCCGGTTTTTGATGCGCCAGGCGATGACGAACCCAACGACGGCCAGGGCACAACTGGCGACCCGGACGACCCTAGCGGGTATCCTGTCGTGCAGGACATTGTCCGGGTCTGACCTATGCCCATGATGCCCATACAGGCGACGATGACAGGCTACAGCGGCAAGCCGGCCACGCTGTTTGCCGGCTACGATACGGATAGCCGAGTGCTGGCGTGCAGCGTTGAAGCTGCGTACCGCGTTGAGCGGCATGGAGCGTGCGCAATTATCACCAACGACTCCGGCATACAGCAGCGGGATATGCTGTTTAGAGAGGCTGATCTGGCGGATGCGATAGTGGCATTTTATGCCCTGATGGGGGGCATAGCTACGGACGGCAAAAGCGCGAGGCTCATTTTTTCCGACAAGGCTCAGCGAGCCAACCCAATCGACTCTATAGATAAGGACGGAATAGGCGAAAGCGGGCAAAAATACCGTATCTCTGATGCCGTATCGAACGGCAAAATGGCAACCTTGGCGGCCTGCTGGTATGCGGTTCATTTCGCCGGAACTTACGCCAGAACGCGACAGGCCCATAAGCACATGACGAGGCTCGAACTGGGCGATGTTTTTACTATATAAGAAGTAAACCGGCATGATCGACGACCGCACCGCTGCCGCCAAAGCATTCATGCGTCTGGTCCGTGATTTTTCAATCCGCACCAAAACGTGGGAGCCCGCGATTTTTTACAACTCGCTGCCCGATGAGCGGTGGGATCTTTCCCTGGTATCGGCCCGGTGCTACGGCAATCGGGATGAGTTTCTTGCGGTGCTGGCTGCCAGCGGCATTTCCCGATTTGACGAACCGCTCACAGAACGGCGACTGGTGCTGCCTACGGCTTCTCAGCTGGCTGATTTTAAGCGGCAAGCGGGCTTTGAGTCGCGCCCAGACTATCGTCTCAACTTCGCGCCCACCTGGGCTGACTGATGGCCGAAGGCTACACCCCCCCAAAAGACTGGATCGGGCGCGTAAGCGGGGCCGTTGGTGACGCTAAAAAAATCATCGAGGCGGCCAACCGCAAGCGGGCCGATGAGGCCAAATTACCCACCTCCCGCATCCTTGGCACCAAAGATCTAGCATCCGGCCAGTGGGACGCGGCACGAACGCTCCAGACCACGCTGAATGGCGAGCTGCGCGACATCACCCGCGACGACCTGGCCGCCTTCAAAAAAAACATCAAAACCGTTCGGTCCCGGTTTTCACCAGGCATATCGGCCCGGCAAATCATAAACTTATCGACTCAAATCGACCGCGACCGCGCAAACCAGCAAATCAAAATGGCGGTGCCTGTATCCGCTAATAAAGGCGTTGTACGCTTCATCACCAGCGCAGGAGGAGAAACGCCGGGCGTGCATCGGCACCATGTGAGCGTTGATTTTCTCGACTTTGACCGTGAAGCAGCGGCAGGGGATCTGGTCGGGCGCAAGTCGGCGATAAGGCTTAGAAAATCGCCCCTCAAGATAGAGTGCGATTGTGGCAGATGGCGGTTTTGGTATAAGTACATAGCGACGATTGGCGGCTATAACGCGGGCAAAGCCGAAACCGGATACCCCAAGATACGCAACCCAAAACTCGGCGGGCTGGCGTGTAAGCACCTGCTGCGGGTATGCCATGAAATCGAAAGCGGCGGGGCGATCATCAGCTTTCTGGCCTCGCACCTTGAAAAAGGCAAAAAAGACGACTTAAACCGCGCCAACTCGAAAACGGCCCAGAAAGAAGCCGAAAAAATCGCAAAAAATCAAAACCTGCGCACAAAATCGCATGAGATAAAAGTAAAGCAGGTTAAAGAAAAGCTAAAGCAAAAGATTGAAAAGATGCCCAAGCCCAAAAAGCCCACACTGAAATCCCAGCAAAAGCAGCAAAAAAACCGGGCCGATCCGAATGCCGCGATCAGGGACGCTATGCGGCTCTCGGGCTACAGCGACGCGCAGATAGAGGCGATCATAAAAACCTTACCCAAGCCAGAATCGACATGATAGAAGCAGTGCCCACCCAGCTCAATGAAATGGCGAGAGCGGTTCTGTCGAACCATCCCAACGCCTACAGCTGCCAGTGCTTGCGTAAAGTTTTGAAGCGACCGGGTGACCAGGTGGGCGGAATGCCGACCTTGGGCGGCATGGCCGTGCTGGATAGCGAGGATGAAGACGACTACGACTTTGACTTTCTCGGGAACGGCTACGCGCTCCAGGCCGAGCCCTTCCAACCCAGCCCGATGACCGCCCGAGGAGACGCCAACAACAGCTACACCGACTCGCTACCATTTTTGATCGCGCCCGAAGAAGGGTCCGACTTCACCTTGAAAAAGCACGACCTGATCTTTCTCATGCTGCTAGACGGCCAGGTGCGGCTGGCGTGGGAAATAATAAGCATCGAGACGATACTAAACATCCCGCCATTTTCGCTCAGATACATCGCAAACCGCCGCAACGACCTCAATATCGTCGGATAGCGGTGCGGCGCGATCTGCGCCCATAAAAAATCCCCACAACGAACGAAAAAACGCCCAGATTTTGGCGAGCAATCACCACTTCAGGGCTTTTTTGCGTCCAAATTAAGCAAAAACTCACCACAACAAAAAAAGTACGAGAAAAACGTAAAATCTTTTGTTTTGGTGTTGCAATATCTTTCTGTTCCACGTACAATTTTCACCAAGTTCGACGCAGGGTCGAGCGACTACCACCCCCCCCCACCACGCCCCACCAGGGGCAGGAGAAAAAATGAACACCACCACCACCACCACCAGCCTCCCCACCCCCTCCGTCCACTGCGGAGGATTCCTCCACGCTCGGGAGGCCATCGGCCTCCTAAACGGAACCCCGCTCCCGCAGGAGCGGGTTTGGTCAAAGTTCGACCGGGCCGACGAGGCCCGGCGGATCGAAGCTAGGGAGGCAGCCCTGGCCGCCCTGGACGACGCCCCGGAAGGGGCGGTGTATGAGTTCACTCAGACCTCCCCGGGGGAGGGATGGGTGGAGAAGAGGACATTCAAAAAGAATGCAGGCGAGTGGGTTCTTACCCGCTCGTACTCTTACCCATAGCCCCCCTCCCCCAACCCGCCCCCTTCGGGGGGCCTAACCAAACAAAACCGCCCGCAAGGGCAGAGGTAGCTTATGAATGATTTCTTCATCCCCCCCGAACCCGGCACGGAAGCCGACCTGATCGCGGATGAAATCCGCGCCCTTCCTCCCGAGACCTGGATCTCCCCGAGAGGGGAAGATATGGGAGACGCTGGAATCAGCACCTGTACAGGAGAGTACGACGCAGACCCGACCCCGCCGAACCTCCGATCTCCCGGCCTCATCTGGACCTACATCCTGGCGGGCGAGTGGCTCTCGGCCTACGATCAGGCCGCATAAAACTAACCCCCCCCCAAACCAACCCGCCCCCTTCGGGGGGCATCACCAACACGCCCCACCAGGGGCAGGAGAAAAAAATGAACACCACCAACACCAACGCCAACACCACCACCACCAGCGTCTGGCTGGCGGCAGACCTAGTCAATGGGGTCTACCAAATAGACCCC
>JBPCSC010000501.1:0-3606 GCA_051007495.1 Methylococcaceae bacterium
CCAACGGCCAGTTGGTGACCAACGGGGGATATACCCTGGAACCGGCCATTACGATACCCGCCGGAGCACAAAGCGTTACCATAGGTACCGACGGCACCGTGTCCGTACTCGAACCCAACAATACCGCCCCGACCATAGTCGGAAGCCTTCAGTTAGCCGATTTCATCAACCCGACCGGATTGCAGCCCATAGGTGAAAATCTTTATAAGGAATCGGTATCCAGCGGCGCACCGGTGGTCGGTGTTCCAGGACAGAATGGCGTAGGGGTTTTGCAACAAGGTGCGCTGGAAAGTTCCAATGTGAATGTGGTGGAAGAATTGGTTGAAATGATAGAAACCCAACGGGCTTATGAAATGAATTCCAAGGCCATATCCACCACCAACGACATGCTCGGATTTGCTGCTAATAACCTTTAATATGGTGCACTCATGAAACGCTTTCTTTTTTGTTCGTTCCTGCTTGTTCAGGGTTGCTCGACCATGTTGAATCCTCCGCCCAGTCATGATCCGGCTTTTGCCCCGGCCAGACCGGAAGAATTGATGCCGCCTCCTAATAACAGCGGGTCGATTTATCAACCCGGCTTTGATGTGCGTTTATTTGAAGACGGTCGGGCCAGGCGAGTAGGCGAAACGCTGACTGTGAACCTGGTGGAAAACTCCAACGCCACCAAGAGCGCCGATAACAAGGTGAACAGAACCTCCAGTTTTTCGGCTTCAGCACCGGTATTAATGGGAATGGATATGGCCAAACTGATGGGAGGAGGCAACCCCATGGCCTCTCTGGATGCCACGAGTGCATTCAATGGTAAGGGAAGTGCCAACCAGAGCAATGCCCTCAATGGCAACGTTACGGTAACGGTGGTTGAAGTGTTGCCCAATGGCAATCTGAAAGTGCAGGGCGAAAAGCGTCTGGGATTGAATCAGGGCAATGAATACATCAAACTCTCGGGGATTGTGCGGCCCATCGACATTGATACCAACAACAGTGTGGATTCCACCCGCATTGCCGATGCCACCATGATTTACAACGGAGACGGAGCCATAGCCGACGGCAGTCGTGTGGGCTGGTTGCAACGCCTCTTCACCAGTGTCTTGTTTCCCTTTTAGCCCGGTTTAACCCGGCAGGAGCTTTACCATGTCTCGCCATTCTGCTGATCGTCCGTTCCGCTGTTTCCGTATTTTGGCTTGCGGGATATTGGTTTTGCTCATGGGGGTTTTGCCCAGCTTTGCAGTTCAGGCGGAACGCATCAAAGATCTGGCCTCGCTGGCCGGAGTGCGTAATAACCAGCTTATAGGCTACGGTTTGGTTGTAGGCCTGAATGGAACGGGTGATAAAAACCAGTTCACCAGCCAAAGCCTTAGAAACATGCTGCAACAAATGGGAGTCACCCTGCCACCCGGTGGCAATCTGCGCTCGAAAAACATAGCCGCCGTATCCATTCATGCCGAACTGCCCGCTTTTGCCAAACCAGGCCAGGCCATAGATGTCACCGTGTCTTCGGTAGGCGATGCCAAGAGCCTCAGAGGGGGCAGTTTGTTGATGACCCCGCTCAAAGGAGCTGACGGGCAAATTTATGCCATAGCCCAAGGCAATCTGGTGGTAGGTGGACTCAGTGCCCAAGGTCTGGACGGTTCCAAAATTACCGTCAATATTCCCAGTGCCGGGCGCATACCCAACGGGGCTACGGTGGAACGAAGTGTTCCTTCCAGTTATGCCCAGACCAGCTCTCTTATGCTCAATCTGCATGAGCCTGATTTCACTACGGCCAATCATCTGGCGGAGGAAATCAACAGGACATTCGGGGCCGGTACGGCTCAGGCCATGGATGCCGCCAGCATACAAATCACCGCTCCGCGAGGCGACCCGGGACAACGGGTTTCCTTCACCTCGATGATAGAAAATCTCGAAATCAACCCCGGTGAGGCCCCGGCCCGGATCATCGTCAATTCCAGAACCGGCACAGTCGTGATCAGCAGCCGGGTCAGAGTGCAACCGGCCGCTGTGACCCACGGCAATCTGTCTGTTACCATCAGCGAGCAGGCCAATGTCAGCCAGCCCAATCCCTTGGCCGGCGGCAACACGGCGGTGACACCCCAGTCCAATGTTGCAGTGAAGGAAGAAGCCAATCGTATGTTCGTATTCAAGCCAGGAGTGACTCTGGATGAAATCGTGCAGGCGGTAAACAAGGTAGGCGCCGCCCCCAGCGACTTGGTCGCCATACTGGAAGCACTCAAAAGTGCGGGGGCCTTGAGGGCCGAATTGATCGTCATCTAATCCTGCTGTAATCCCCGGATAAAAAACGAACCCAGGAGCACACCATGATGAAAACCCCAGGCATGGCTGATGTCTACACCGATTTCGGCGGCATGGCCAAACTCAAAAGTCAGGCGCGGCACGATTCCAAAGCCGCATTGAAAGAAACCAGCCAGCAGTTTGAGTCGCTGTTCATTCAGATGACACTCAAAAGTATGCGGCAGGCCAACGAAGCCTTAGGCAAGGACGAACTGACCAACAGCCGAAACGCCGAATTTTTCAGGGATATGCACGATCAGCAACTGGCTTTGGAACTGAGCAAGGGCACAGGCGTAGGCCTGGCTGACCGCCTGATGGAGCAACTGAGTGGCGAAGCGGTTAACTCAGTACACGGTGTGGGCAAAACCCTGGACAGTTATCGGGGCGGAGCCGTACCCAGCCTGCAGGTATCTACCCATAGGGGTGTAAACGTGGGAATGGCGACTCGCCCGGCCAGCCAGGTGGTTACTGCTTCTGGCCAACCAGCCCGATTCGAAAACCCGGAAGCCTTCGTGAGCACACTGTGGCCACATGCTAAAGAGGCCGCCGCCGAGATCGGTATTGATCCCAAAGTGCTGCTGGCTCAGGCCGCTTTGGAAACCGGATGGGGCCGATCGGTCATGCGCAAGGGTAAGGATCAGGTCAGCCACAATCTGTTCGGTATCAAGGCAGATCGCAACTGGAATGGTCAGCGGGTCTCGCTGAAAACGCTGGAATACAACGGAGACACCCCGGTGCAAACCAAAGCCTCTTTCAGGGCCTACGGTAATTATGCAGAGAGCTTCAAAGATTACGTCAGTTTTATAAAATCCAACCCACGCTATTCCAAAGCGATAGACAACGCCCACAATCCACACCGCTTCATGGTGTCTCTGCAACGGGCCGGATACGCCACTGATCCGGCTTACGCCCGCAAAGTGATGGCACTCTACCGTCACGATGCCCTCAACAAATTACCGCTGGACACTTAAGAGATCGCGGGTGCAGTCGAAAACCCCCCACTCTCTTCATACATGGTTTCGAGGTAATTGATATGGCCGGAGAAGTCTACAACATAGCCAGTTCTGGTCTGCAACTGGCCCAGAGAGGCCTTAATACTAGCTCCAATAATATATCCAAGGCCAACGTAGATGGCTATAGTCGGCAGCGTTTGGACACATCCGGAATAGCGGATTTAGATGGGATCGGCGTGGCGGCCAATGCAAGTCGAATCAATGGTTATGTCCAACGCTTCAACGACACCTTCATACATTCCCAGATCACTACCGAGCAATCCTCATTGCAGTCGGCAGATACTTACCACCGACTGGCTAC
>JBPCSC010000502.1:0-3309 GCA_051007495.1 Methylococcaceae bacterium
GCCTTGCACGATGGCCGGGTAAATCGCGCCATGATCGACCGCCTGACGGTTGACTACTCAAAGCGGCGAGTCTAGCCTGTTTGCTCGTTTTGCCTACCCACACCCCTTCCCCCACAGCGTACTGGTAACCATCAAGATTAAAATTTTCCCGGCGACGATGATGCTCTGGATGCTGCTTTTGTCGGTGGCATTCGATGCGATGGCGATACCTCCAATTTCCGATTCGGTGTCTGCGCATATTCAAAGCCTGATCCACGAAGGCGTTCACCCCCGTTTACGCTGGTCTGCCTTTCCTGACTATCAAAATCAACTGGAAACGCTATATCAGCAAAATGCACAAAACCCCTTGTGGGTGAATGCGGATCAACCAACTCCCCAGGCCCGAGCAGTGATTGCCCACATAGCCAGTGCCGATGACCGCGGCCTGATTTCCGCTGACTATGATGCCGATCAGTGGGTGCGCTGGAGCAATGAATTGACGGCAGACCCTAAAGACATCGCCAGCTTCGATGTGGGTTTGAGCCTGTCGCTAATGCGCTACGGTTCCAATCTCTATCTGGGGCGTATCAATCCCAGGCGGGTGGATTTTGGCTTGAACATCGAAACCAAGCGGGTGGATTTGCCCAATCTGGTACAAAAAATCGCCCAGAGTACTCAAAGTACCGCCATGCTTGACGACCTGGAACCCGGATTTCCACTATACGAGCGATTGAAACGATCACTGGTGCGGTTTCGTCAGTTGCAGAAAGAAATGCCGGATCCTCAGTTGGCTTTACCGGTGAAGTTCACCCCGGGAAACAGCCATAAGGACGTACCGGATCTCAGACGTATGCTGTACCTTTTAGGCGATTTGCCGGAACTGGAAGAAACCACAGCCGATTCCAGAGTTTACGATAGGGAACTGACAGAAGCCGTAAAAAGTATGCAGCAGAGACTTGGGCTTTCAGCAGATGGCATTATCGGCAACCCGACTTTAAGCCAGTTGAATGTTCCGGTAGCCGACCGTATCGCCCAGATTCAAATGGGCATGGAACGTCTGCGCTGGTTGCCCGAGTTTATTCGTGGCCCTTATTTGATGGTTAACATTCCCTCGTTCCAGTTATTTGGTTCACGTAACGATACGGGTAATGGTTTGGGTCATCACGATATACAAATGAACGTCATTGTGGGAGAAGCCGTGGATGGACGACACACGCCGGTATTTCATGCCGACATGACCTCGGTCATGTTCAGGCCTTACTGGAATGTACCCTATAAAATTTCAGCCAAAGAGTTATTGCCCCTGGCGCGGCGCAATCCGGGTTATCTGGCCCGCAGCAGTCTTGAACTGGTGTCTGGTTTTGCCCCCAGCGCACCCGTATATGAACCCACTCCGGGCAATATAGAAATGCTGGCGACCGGTGCACTGAAGCTACGGCAAAAACCCGGGCCTAAAAATGCTCTGGGTTTAGTGAAATTTACCTTTCCCAACAATAACAACATTTACCTGCACAGCACACCCAGCAAAGGCTTATTCCAGCGTGCTCGCAGGGATTTCAGCCACGGTTGTATCCGGGTTCAGGATCCAGTCCGTCTGGCTGAGTTTGTATTGGAAGAACAGGGTGAATGGACCAGGGAGCGAATAGAAACCGCAATGAATGGCGGCAATCCAAAAAATGTTAATTTGAAGCGGGGGATCGGAGTATATATTTTCTACTCCACCGTACTGGCCAATGAACAGGGTCAAGCCAGTTTTTATTCAGATATCTACGGCCACGATGCCGTTTTACAAAACCTGCTGGCCAAAGGTTTTCCCTATCCCGGGTAAACCCTTACGTAGTCCCGCCCTCAGGCGGAATAAGGTTCGTAGTCCCGCCTTCAGGCGGAATCAAGCCCGGATTTTTTCGGCTGAGTTCGCCACCATCGGCAGTTTCAATGATGCGTTCTTCGGTACGGCTGATCGGGTACGTATCGAAGCCATCTCCTCTTGCTCATGTCCCCCTGTGCTCTTCACGACAATCTGCTACAAAAGGGCCAGGCATTGTCAGTGTGCTGACAATGCCTGGCCTGGTCTTTTCGGGGTTTTTTTTCTGCTGCATTGGCTCTGTAAGCCACTTCGTACAGGTTGGCTTGCTGTTTGCGTTAACGGTTTCGACAGCCAGCCATGTTGTTGAACGCTTGAAACCGAATCCTGCCCCTGTGTGGGGTTCGGTCTTTGTGGATGTTCAACAGCGTGGTTTAACCCCAGATTCCAGGAGACAGACCATGCAAACAGCAGAGATTAAATTTGGCAAACGCAGCGAACAGGCCGGTGTTCTTGGCTCTGTCGATGACATCATGCAACAAGCAGCCGAACACAAAGGCTGCGGAACCACCGGAGGCTCGGGCAAAGCCAGTTGTGGCTCGGGAGCCGGTGAAAACGATATGCCCTCCCATATCTGGGACAAAATCAAAAATCACCCCTGTTACAGTGAAGAGGCTCATCATCACTTTGCCCGCATGCACGTAGCGGTGGCTCCGGCCTGTAACATTCAATGCAATTACTGCAACCGTAAATACGATTGCGCCAACGAAAGCCGCCCCGGTGTGGTCAGCGAGAAACTCAGCCCGGAAATGGCCGCCAAGAAAGTGCTGGCCGTGGCATCCACCATCCCGCAGATGACCGTGTTGGGTATCGCAGGCCCTGGCGATCCGCTGGCCAATCCTGAAAAAACCTTCAAAACCTTTGAACTCATCGCCAAGACGGCTCCTGACATCAAGCTTTGTGTCTCCACCAATGGTTTGGCCTTGCCGGATCTGGTTGATCGTTTGTCTCTGTACAACATTGATCACGTCACCATCACCATCAACATGACCGACCCCGAAGTGGGTGCGGCCATTTATCCCTGGATCTACTACAAGAAAAAACGCTACACCGGCGTGGAAGCCTCGCGCATTCTCAGCGAGCGTCAGCTACAAGGGCTGGAAATGCTGACCGAGCGTGGCATTTTATCGAAGATCAATTCGGTGATGATTCCGGGCATCAACGACCAGCATCTGGTCGAAGTCAACCGGGCGGTTAAATCTCGTGGTGCTTTTTTACACAACATCATGCCGCTGATCTCGGCCCCTGAACACGGCACGGTTTTCGGCCTGGAGGGGCAGCGCGGACCTTCCGCACAGGAACTGAAAGCCCTGCAAGACAGTTGCGAAGGTGAGATGAACATGATGCGGCATTGCCGTCAGTGTCGGGCCGATGCCGTAGGGCTACTGGGCGAAGACCGCAGTGCGGAGTTCACTACCGACAAAATCATGGATATGGAGGTGGATTACGATCTGGCTGCACGACAG
>JBPCSC010000503.1:0-2729 GCA_051007495.1 Methylococcaceae bacterium
GCCGGCGGCACCGACACCTTTTTTTTATGGGGGATGCCGCCACCCACACCTTCGTGGAGGGGGCGGCCAACGACTCACTCGACGGCGGAGCCGATAACGACAAACTGGATGGCGGAGCCGGAGCCGACACCCTCAACGGCGGCACCGGATTCGACATCATGATCGGCGGCGACGGCAATGATGTGTACTTTGTAGACAACATCGGCGACCGCATCAACGAAGCCGCCAAATCCACCAGCGGCAAAGACAGCGTAAAAAGCAGCATCGACTACACCCTGCCGGTCAACGTCGAAAACCTGGAACTCACCGGCCTGGCCAATCTAAACGGCACCGGCAACGCTGATAACAACAAAATCACCGGCAACGACGGCTTCGATACCCTGAGCGGTGGCGATGGCGATGACACCCTGAACGGTGGCAACGAGGCCGATACGCTGATAGGCGGCAATGGCTCGGATACCTACCAGATCAACAGCAAGGAAGACCGCATCATCGAAACCCTCAATGGCGGCGATCAGGACGTGGTGGAAAGCAGCATCAGCTACCAGCTTGATGCGTTTCTGGAAATGCTCACCCTCACCCGCACTAAAACCCTGGATGGCACCGGCAACGATCTGGCCAACACCATCGAAGGCAATACCCTCAACGGAGAAGACGGTGACGATACGCTGCTCGGCAATGGGGGTGACGATACCCTGAAAGGCGGGGCCGGAGACGACGAAATCGACGGCGGTGAGGGCGATGATCTGGCGGTGTACACCGGCAATCAAGGCGACTACCAGATTACCCTGGACGAAGACGGTCAAACCTGGGTGATCGACGGCGACGAAGGCACGGATCGTCTGACCCGTATCGAAACCTTGCGCTTTGCCGATGGCGATATTGCCCTGGCGGAATTTCAGGCCAATCCAAGCCGGCCAGCGGCCAACTCACGTTCGCACCAGGCGTAACCCGTCTGAGCCTGACCGTGCCGATCATCGGCGACACCAATGTAGAACCCGACGAGACGATACAGGTGGTGTTAACCGCACCGGTCAACGCCACTCTGGGCGATGAAATGGCTTTGATCGGCGTGATTAACGATGACAATGCCAGCCTTCCAGCCCTGTCCATAGTCAGCACCCCCGTCACCGAAGGCAATAGCGGCACGAGTTACGCGAATGTCACGGTAAGTTTGTCGGCGACGTATACCCAGGCGGTTACGGTCGATTACGCTACTCAGGACGGAACCGCCACGGCGGGATTGGATTATTCACCCGTCAGCGGTGTATTGAGCTTCGCCCCCGGTCAAACCACCCAAACCATAAGCCTGCCGATATTCGGAGATACCCCGGTCGAGTCGGATGAAAACTTCCGGGTGAATCTGAGTAATCCGGGTAATGCTACCTTGTCGGCCAATAAGAGTGCGGTGGTGGTGATTAGTAATGACGATACCGCAGCACCACCGCCCACGGTTTCCATCATCGGCACGACGGTGAATGAGGGTAATAGCGGCACGAGTTACGCGAATGTCACGGTAAGTTTGTCGGCGACGTATAACCAGGCGGTTACGGTGAACTACGCCACTCAGGATGGAACTGCCTCGGCGGGCAGTGATTATGTGGCGACCAGCGGTCAGCTTACCTTTGCAGCGGGCGAAACCAGCAAAACGGTGGCGGTGGGCATACTCGGCGACACGCTGTTTGAACAGAACGAAACCGTGCAGGTGTCCTTGTTTAATCCGCAAAACGCAACGCTGGCAACCAGCAGTGCCTCGCTGATGATTAACAATGATGATACCCAGACGGTTTCCTATTTTGCGGGCCAAGCAGTAATTGATTTAGGTTCCCAGTATGGAAAGCTGATCAAGCCGGTGCAGGTGGATGGCGGGCATTGGTATTACTTTTGGGATCGGTCTGGGGATGGGAGTATTGCGGGTGTTGATTACACCACTCACGATGTGCTGGATCAGATATTCAACCAGGACATCAACGGCACAGTGGGCGGTGAGGGTAATACCAATGATACGTACCGTTATGCGACTTTGAATGGGGTACATCTGGCCCTGCCCAGGCAGGGGGATGGACGGACGGGAATATCCAGTTATTACTATGCGAATGGAACGGCAGTGGGCGGTTCACCGGCTTCTGTGGGCAGTACCGCCATCAACCCGACCTATGACGATCTGTTGGCGATCTGGGATGCTTATAATGGGACGGGATCCGGGCGGTCTAATTATGGAACGCCGCCGGGTTGGGACGACTACCGCGATTACTGGTCGGCCACCCCTTCGGCTTCGGGCCACGCCGGCGTCAACCTTGTCTATGGCTACGTCGATGACTACGGCGACATCGGCAACATTTACGTTGCCTTGGAAGTTTTGTGAGTGGCGTTTCCGCAGGGCATTTCTCGTTCCCGCGCTCCCGCGTGGGAATGCGTATTCCGCCTAAAGGCGGGACTACGAGCCTGTAGGTGCGAATTCATTCGCACCACCCAAAACCATTATGAATAATACTCACCGTGAAAACCGTTTTCTCGTTCCCGCGCTCCTGCGTGGTAACGCATACGGAGGCTGAATAATGAGCAGAAGCCGCTGCAAATCTTGCCTTTCCTTTCTTGCCTTTTTTTATCCGCAGATGGCGTAGATATTCGCAGATTGTGATGTTCTGGATGTTCATCTGCGGGAATCTGCGTCATCTGCGGACAATGTTGTTTTTCTCGTTCCCGCACTCCTGCGTGTTAACGCATAC
>JBPCSC010000504.1:0-1386 GCA_051007495.1 Methylococcaceae bacterium
CCACGGTCAGTATTACCGGTAATTATCTGACTGGAGATGTCTTGTCCTTCAGCGGGGGATATAGCTTGACCGGAACCAATATAACGGCCAGTTACGATACTGCTCTGGGCAAACTCACCCTCACCGGCACAGATACCCTGGCGCATTATCAGGCGGTATTACGGACAGTCACATATCAGTCCACGTCAGATGATCCGACTGATCTCAAAAATAACCATAACCTTAACACCCGCACCATTCAGTGGGCCGTCACTGATGTTAACGCCAGCAGTGGTACGGGAGGTGTGCAAACCTCAACAGCCGTCACAACCACCATCAACATCACCGCCGTCAATGATGCGCCGGTGATTACTGGTACTTCGGTAAGTACAGGCACAGTGATCGAAGCGGGCAATAATGGTTCGGTCGTAACTGGCACTGCCTCGGCCAGCGGTCAGTTGAGTGCGACGGATGCGGATACAGCAACCAGTGCCTTGACCTGGAGTATTGTCGGAGCAACCAATACGTATGGCTCTATGGCGATCGTTAGCAGCAGCGGACTCTGGACTTACACGCTGGATAACACCTTGGCGACAACCCAGGCACTGGCGGCTGGAACCACAGGGACTGACACGTACACCGCCCAAGTCAGTGATGGTCAGGGCGGATACACTGACCAAACCCTGACTGTAACCGTTCAGGGTACCAATGATGCACCGGTGGCCAATACGGATACGGCCCAGGCTTCTGAAGCTTATGTCTACTACAGTGCAAGTAATAGCTACGGTGGGGTTAATCCTTCGGGTAACCTTATTTCTGGTGCAAATTATGGCAATTCAACAAATCAGGCTGATGCTGATGTAGACACCGACGATGTGCTGCGTATGGCCAGCGTCTCCAATGCAGCAGTAACGAATAGCATACAAACCCTGGATGCGGGTAACACAGACCGGACGATCATCGGACAATATGGCAGTCTGGCAATGAACTGGGATGGCACTTATACCTACACGGTTGATAATAGTAACCCCGATGTGGAGCGGTTGTATTCTGATAATCAAACCGCCAGCGCACCACTGATCGATACCTTCAATTATACCATCCAGGATTATCGTTCTGTCAGCAGCACCCTGACCGCCAACGGTGCCAGTGCCTCATCTACCCTGACGGTTTCGATTAGTGGAAATAACGATTATCCCCGCTTTGTTGCCGATAATACCTCGACCTCCGATCAGGATACTATCACCGTCAATACGGCAGCTCTTGTCTCCAATAACAGTTTCCAGACGGCCACAGGAACCCTGTCGGTTCGTGATCCGGATAATTTCACCAGCACCACCAATTATACGCCGGTAGCGTTGAATACTGGTATTACCGGTAGTTTCAGCGGAACCAGCGTCACGACGC
>JBPCSC010000505.1:0-1382 GCA_051007495.1 Methylococcaceae bacterium
GTGCTGTATTGTTATCTGGAGTAATGGCAATGGCTAAAAGCAAAAGAAAATTAAATTTAGATGCTTATATTATTCTGACTGACTTGATTAAAATTATCTACCAGGCCACCCAGGAACCGGCCTGCTGGGTGAGGGTACTTGAAACCCTGTCCGCTTTTTACGGTGGGCACCCTGTAGGCTTATTCTCGTATGACCTTAAAAACAAGATTTTTTGCGCGGATAATCCGGTGGTCTCATCCCATTTTGTGCATGCAGACCCAGACTGGATAGCCGAATTCAAGCGATATTACTGGAGTATAAACCCATGGCTGGAGCGGAGTATCTCCTTACCCGACAGCACCGTGGTGTGCTCGTCCTCACTCATCCCGGATGAAATCCTGACCACCACCGAGTTTTATACGCAATGGCTTAACCGGCACCATTACAAATACTCGTTAATGGCCAAACTGTTAAAAAGCGACTCCCGCATATACAACCTGATCGTTTTACGCACAGACCCGTTATCCCGGTCTGAACTCGAATTCGCGCGGCAACTGGTTCCCCACCTGAGTCAAGCCATAAACATACAGGCGAACCTGGCCCGTAGTCGGGCATTGGGGAATGCCCATGGTTCAGTGCTGGATCACCTGGATATGGGCGTGCTGTTGCTGGACGACACCAAACGGGTACGGTTCAATAACACAGCCTGCGATGCCATAAGGCAAAAAAATGATGGATTTTTTATAGACGATGATCGCTGCTGTCATGGAGGAACCCCTGAGGAAACCAAACAATTAAACCAATTGATCGGCCAGGCAGTATTGAATGGCCAGGGCCGGCAATTAACACCGGGGCATGTCATGCACCTCAACAGAAAAGCCCCGGGCAAGCCCCTGTCTGTTTTGGTCAGGTCACTCCCGTGCCAGGAAATAATCCCTGCTGACAAAATATGTGTGGTGGCATTCATCAGCGATCCTGATGAAGAAACCCAAAAGGATGGCGTACTCGAACTATTAAAGCAGTTATATGGCCTGACCCTGGCCCAATCCCAACTCGCCCTGGCATTAGGCAATGGCGTATCCATAGAGCACTATGCCGAACAGCAACAGCTTTCACTGAATACGGTACGCACCCATCTCAAACAACGGCTTGCCAAAACCAAAACCCACCGTCAAGGCGAACTGATCCGGGTACTCCTCACAGGACCCGCCTTCATGAACCACACGCCCGTCAACACCCAGTCATCAAACCTCACCTGTATGAGTGATGCACCTTGATTATGTCTGCTGCACATATAACCCGTATGGGGTGTATCCATTCATGAATTAAGTCAAAATACTAACCTGTATGGGCTATGTTTTAGCGGTTATTGATAAGAGTATGTCACCTATATGGGTGATGGG
>JBPCSC010000506.1:0-13512 GCA_051007495.1 Methylococcaceae bacterium
AGCTCATAGGTTTCGATGTGGTATTTTCAGAACCTGATGATACCTCCGGACTGAAATTGCTGGAGAGTATGGCTCAGGGGGATTTGGCTGATGATTCCGCATTCAAACAGACCTACAATCGGGTTAAGGAATCTCTGGAATATGACCAGTTGTTTGCCAAAAGCCTGAACAACCGGGCCGTGGTTTTGGGTTATGGTATCCGGCTGGACTCCATGCCCAGTTCAGGGGTATTGCCCGAACCGGTAATGCCCATACAGGGTTATCCCGGCGACAGCACGGCATTGCATAAAGCCAATAGCTACACCGCCAATTTGCCATTGTTACAATCTGCTGCGGCGACTTCCGGATTCTTTTCCACCCAGTCGGTCGATGATGACGGGGTGTTGCGTAAAATACCGGTATTGGTACGCCATAATGAGGGAATATACGAATCCTTGACCCTCGCCATGTTCCGCTTGCTGATAGGGAATCCGCCCCTGAAGCTTAAAGTGGAATCCGGCTATCATTCTGAAACCGGAGATACCAAACTGGAAGCCCTGCAACTGGAAGGATTTAAAATCCCTGTGGATGAAGACGCGACCGTACTTATCCCCTATAAAGGTTATTATGGTTCGTTTCCCTACTATTCCGCGACCGACATACTGAATGGGGTGGTTGATCCCGACGTGCTGCAAGGCAAAATTGTATTGATAGGCACCACTGCCGTGGGCTTGCTGGATTTACGGCCTACCCCAATCCAGAGTACTTTTCCGGGGGTTGAAATCAACGCCAATCTATTGGCCGGCATGCTGGATCAATCGTTCAGGCAAAGGCCTGTTTATACCTCAACCATCGAGTTTATCGAAATACTGTTTACGGGGATATTTCTTATCCTCATATTACCGCGAATGACGCCGGCCCTGAGTTCAGTTACGGCAGCTCTTACCGTAGCAGTGGTTATTGGCGTAAACATTTATGCCTGGCAAATCGCCAATCTCAGCATGCAACTGGCCGGGCCAGTATTGCTGATCTGCCTCCTGTATGCCAACCAGATGTTTTTTGGGTTTTTCCTGGAGGCACAATCCAAAAAACGCCTGACCAACCTGTTCGGGCAGTATGTACCCGAAGATCTGGTCAATGAAATGGTTGACCAGGAAAGTGATTTCGGCCTGGGTGGAGAAAACCGGGAAATGACGGTTTTATTTTCCGATGTGCGCGGCTTTACTACTATTTCTGAAGGACTTTCACCCGATCAGTTATCCCAACTGATGAATGCCTTTCTAACCCCTTTGACGGAAATTATTCACTCCCGTAAAGGCACTATAGACAAATACATGGGTGATGCCATCATGGCGTTTTGGGGTGCACCCTTGCGTGATCCTGACCACGGAAAACACGGCCTGGAAGCGGCCATGGCCATGATTGAGTCGATGGATGCCATTCGTCGTGATTTCACGGCCCGTGGATGGCCGGAAATCAAACTGGGTGTAGGTGTGAACACCGGGCAAATGAATGTGGGCAATATGGGTTCTCGGTTTAGAATGGCGTACACGGTATTGGGCGACGCGGTGAATCTGGGTTCACGACTGGAAGGATTAACCAAATTTTACGGGGTCGAGATTATCGTCAGCGAAACCACTCGTGCCAAGGCCGATGATTACGTATTTCAGCAATTGGATCTGGTGCGGGTAAAAGGCAAGAACGAACCGGTCAGCCTGTATGAGCCATTGGGTAAGCGTGGTGATGTTTCCCTGATGCGGTTACAGGAATTGTCTGAGTATGAAAACCTGTTGAAAATCTACCATCAGCAGAATTTTGAAGAGGCCGGATCAGGATTCAAAAAACTGTCGCAACGGTATGGAGAACGCCCCATATACCGGGTATATCTCGACAGAATTGAAGCGTTCAAAACCCATCCACCCGGTTCTGGCTGGGATGGGGCTTATAACCATAGCAGCAAATAGGTAATCCATGTTTTTCAAAAAATCAAACCCGTCCGTTCCCGATCAATTACTGCCAGGACGCAGCGAAGTAATACCCATACCCGACCGGCATTATGTCAACGGCCATTCCATGCACCCCCCTTACCCGGAAGGACTGGAAACCGCAGTTTTGGGTATGGGGTGTTTCTGGGGTGTGGAGCGATTATTCTGGCGATTGTCGGGCGTACATTTAACCGCAGTGGGTTATGCAGGTGGCGTGACGCTGAATCCCACCTACAAGGAAGTATGCTCAGGGCAAACCAGCCATGCTGAAGTAGTGAGGATATGGTTTTTCCCCGAGCAGGTCAGTTATTCGGCTTTGCTTAAACTCTTTTGGGAATCTCATAATCCGACTCAAGGCATGCGGCAGGGGAATGACATGGGCACTCAATACCGCTCAGTTATTCATACGTTCAGCACGCAGCAACAAGATATGGCTGAACAATCGCGGGCGGCTTATCAACAGGCTTTGCTTGAGGCCGGCCAGCCTGCGTCCATCACAACTGAAATTATAGCGGCCCCGCCGTTTTACTACGCCGAAGCGTATCATCAGCAATATCTGGCTAAAAACCCGGATGGCTACTGTGGCCTGCGTGGTTTGGGTGTCCGTTGTCCGTAAGACATTTCCTTCCCTTTCCTTTTTACTTTTTCAGGATAAAACCATGGAATCCATTCCTTTTGAACTCTCCCGTCTCCAGGCCGAACTGGTGGGTGAAAACCCGAGAACCATACTTAAAGCGGCCCTGGGTCATTGTACATCCATCGCGCTGTCCTTTAGTGGAGCGGAGGATGTAGTATTAATTGACATGGCGTGCAAAATAAACCCGGAAGGCGTATCCGTTTTTACACTGGACACCGGGCGACTGCATCCCGAAACCTACCGTTTCCTTGAGTCGGTGCGTGAGCGTTACTCCATACCACTGGATATTATGTCACCCCAACATGAACCTCTGGAACGCCTGGTGGCGGAAAAGGGGTTATACAGTTTTTATAAAGACGGTCATCACGAGTGTTGCGGGATTAGAAAAGTAGAGCCGCTTAAACGTAAGCTGTCTACTCTGGATGCCTGGATTACCGGCCAGCGCAAGGATCAAAACCTGACTCGAATGAATATCGCTGAGGTGGAACTGGATACTGGCTTCTCCACCCCTGAACATCCACTGCTGAAGTTTAATCCACTGGCCAACTGGTCGGCCAGTCAGGTATGGGATTATATTCGTGCGTTTGAAATACCTTATAATCCCTTGCATGGTGCGGGTTATGTCAGTATAGGCTGTGAACCCTGTACCCGTCCGGTATTGCCTCATCAACATGAACGTGAAGGACGCTGGTGGTGGGAAACCGCCGATAAAAAGGAATGTGGTTTGCATTCAGGGAATAACACATAAAACCGGACTTATGACAATATTTAACTGGTTTATACGCCGTATTGCCAAAGCCGGGGCGGTTCTCACCGAATCGGAATTGATGCGCAGTCTGATATTGCTGGTGCTGCTGGTAGTGGCCGGAACACTGGCTTTTTCCGCCACCGAAGGCTGGACTTTATTTAATGCCTTGTATGCCACCATTATTACCCTGACTACCGTAGGGTATGGTGATATGACGCCACAATCAACCGAAGGCAGGCTGTTTGCCATAGTGTTCACCTTTACCGCCATTACCCTGGGTGGTTATGCGTTTACCAATCTTTCAGTGTATGCCATACAAAATCGAGAACGGATGATAGCCGCCCGTTACCGGAGAAAACTTATGAACAGAATTGAGTCATTGAATAAGCACTACATAGTCTGTGGTGCGGACTGGCTTGGCACCCGCATCGCCGAGGATTTTAATTCGGCCGGAGTCGGTTTTATCGTGATTGATACGGACAGGGAACGACTCAAAAAAGCCTTGCTGCATACTTATCCGGGTTATTTCAGGCAGAAAATAAAATGTTTGATGAATTATGAACAGATTGATCTGAGTGAATATGAATCGCTCAGTATAGAGGAGGTCAGTGAAAAGGTGGGTATTGCCTATTTACTGGCGGATCCTACCGACGTGCTGGTGTTATTGCAGGCGGGGATTGAACGCGCTGCCGGTCTGGTGACTACCTGCGACGATGACCGGGATAATCTTTCCATAGTCATTGGTGCCCGGAACCTGGCCAAACGATCCGGGAATGATGGCTTGAAAATCATGGCACGGGTGAATGATCCCCGCGAAATGAAAAAACTATATCTGGCCGGGGCCGATCATGTGCGTATTCCTACTATTGTCAGTGGCCGGGAAATGGCTTCTCACATACTGCATCCTGAAATAGGCAACTGGTGGTACTCCCGTTCAGGCAGCAGTGATAAAAGTCATAGTTTGATGGAGCAATTCAATATAGATGCCGAAAGCGACTGGTGCGGTTTGACCATAGCCGAACTTCACGCTCGACACTGCATAGTGACCTTAAGTATCAAACGTGCCGGCCAGTTTATTTCCCCGCCTCCGCATGATTGCGTGCTGCAGGACGGCGATATTGCCATAGTACTGGCGGGTTCAGGAGGATAAGGCCAGGTTGATCGACATGCCTGGTGTTTGGGTGAAATACACCTCTGTGTTATTGCCATCGGTTGAAAACACCCCTGGGCTGTTCATTATTATTTTGAAATATCACGTTTTTATTGTGGTATCATAAATCCCGTGTATTTACTATGGAATGGTGTGGAATGGCCCCGGATTTCGTCCCGTATACTCAAATCATTCACCGCCCACAACTTCCCTGACCGCCATGATGAACGCTCCCACTTTTGACCTGAAATCAGGCCAGTTATTTGCCTGTTCCCGCCTGATTGGCTTTTTGTGTTTGCTGTTGTTTTTTGTTATTCCCCGACCGGGTTTTGCAGGCGATCACATCACCCAGAGAGCCTTGATTCTCGATACCCCCAATGATATGCCGCTCAGCCAGGTCATCCATCAATTGGCAGTCCCTTTTCAAAATCCCTTGGTGCAAAGCTACAAATCCACGCCTACCTGGGTGCGTCTGTATCTGGAACCAGGCGAAGAGGCTGGTTCACGACTGGTGTTGCGTATCGAACTGCCCAATTATCTGGACGAACTGGCCTTGTTTGACCCGGACATGGCGGATCCAACCCTGCCGCTGAATTCCATACAACCCCGATACTCTGGTGATCGAATCCCCATACAAAAAGGCGATTATCGTGGTTTGACTTTGGGCTTTATTATTCCTGCCGGGCATCAACCACGAACGCTTTATCTAAGGCTGCGTACGACCACCATGCATACCCTGAATGTGGGGGCTTATTCAGAGGATGAGGTTGAATTTATCAATCTGCGTCAGTCTGTGTATATGCTGTTGGCCTTGTGTTTTCTGGTTGTCGTACTGGGTTGGTCTTTATTGATGTGGAGCCAGGATAGGGAACGGGTCATCGGGGTTTTTGTAATCAAACAGATCGTCAGTATCGTGTTTGTTTTTCTGTGTTACGGTTTCGGGCGTTTATTCTTTTCTGATGAACTGGCCAATGGGAGTCTGGATTGGGTTACTGATGTGACGAAAATTCTCAGCCTGTTTATGGCTGTGGTGTTTGAATTGGTGTTCCTGCTTGAATTCAAACCACCGATCTGGCTTTGGCGTGCTACCGCCGGTTTTCTTGTGCTGAGTTTTGCTTCATTAGCGTTATTGGCTTTAGGTTATAGTTCTCCGGCACTTCAATTGAATGTGTGGTTTGCCGTGGTCTCGCCTGTATTTCTGTTGTATTTGAGTATGACCGGGCGGGTTTGGCGTGAGACAGACCCGGACAGGTTTAAGGTTTTGCCGCGTCACATCGTGGTGATTTATCACGTCATCCTGGTGGCTTTTGGCGTGTTTGGTGTCCTGCCTGTTATGGCTTCAGGTTATCATCAACCGCTTGCAGGCATTTATGCGTTTACCTTGTATACGTTTACCACCAGTGTGTTGGTTATAATTTTGCTGTTCGACCGATTTAACCGGCGCGAGAAAGGCCGCCTGGATACTCATGCCAAACTGGCCATAGCCGAACAGCACGTCAGGGAACAAACCCGCCGCCGTGAAGAACAGGAACGTTTTCTGGCCACCACCAGCCATGAATTGCGTACGCCACTTAACGGTATATTGGGTATGGCCGAATTAGCCCTGGCATCTGATATTGACCCGCCTCAGCGCATGGATTATCTCAGGCAAATTGTGGCCAGTGGTCGCACTTTGGTCGAGATGATTTCAGGGGTATTTGATCTGGGCAAAATCGAATCGTGTCATCTGGAACTGGAACACACCGATTTCAACCTGCACCGGTTTTTGCGAGATCTGAAATCCAACTACACGGGTTTGGCACAAGTGAAAAGTTTGAGCTTCACGCTCACTCTTGAAGACGGCTTGCCTCGCCGTGTACATGGTGATCCAGGCCGACTCCGGCAGATTCTAAATAACTATATGGGTAATGCCCTGAAGTTTACCGAGAAAGGGGGTATCGTTTTGTACGCCATACCCGTTTCAGGCGACCGATTGCGATTTGAGGTAAAGGATACTGGAATAGGTATTTCTGAAGAGGCGCAGTCGCGTTTGTTTCAGCCTTATTCCCAGGCGGAACAATCCACGGCACGCCGGTACGGCGGCACCGGATTGGGTTTGTCCATTTGCCGTAAACTGGCCCAACTCATGGGTGGCGAGGTAGGGGTTTATAGTCGCAAGGGTCAGGGCAGTTGCTTTTGGGTGGAAGTGGAAATGCCGTTGGCAGATAACGGTTTGGATACTTCCGAAAGCGAAGATAACGCAGACTCTGATGCGGCAATGCCGGATATTCAGGGTTTGAATATTCTGGTGGCCGACGACAGTGCAGTCAATTTGCTGGTGGTGACCCGTATGCTGGAACGGGCAGGGGTTAATGTGGGGCAGGCCAATGATGGTAAAGAGGCGGTTGAACTATTCAGCACCTCAGTGGCGAATGCCAAACCATTTGACCTGATTCTTATGGATGTACACATGCCGATCATGGACGGACTGGAAGCCACCCGTTACATCAGAACGCTGGCGGGCGGTCAGGATGTGCCCGTGATTGCCCTTACCGCCGGGGTTATGGCTCATGAGCGTGAAGAGGCATTGGCGGCCGGCATGAGTGACTTCGCCACCAAACCCTTAAAAATCAAACAATTGATTACGCTGATACATCAGACGGTGGCGGCCCGGATGGATAACCGCCTGGATTCAATCCTTCCCCATTAACGCTTTAACATGTGCGGCGACTGAATCCGCCAGAGCCTTTAGGTGGTAGCCGCCTTCCAATACTGAAACCAGACGGCCTTCGGCATGACGTTCGGCCACGGCCATGAGTTGGCGAGTGATCCAGGCAAAATCGTCTTCGACTAAATTCAATCCGCCTAGCGGGTCGTCCCGGTGGGCATCGAATCCCGCCGATACCAGCAGCAGTTGTGGTGAAAAGCGTTCCAGTGCGGGGATGATCCGTTCACTTACGGCTGTCTGGAACAGGCTGGAGTCACACCCCGACGGCAATGGCACGTTGACGATGTTGCCCGCGCCGGTTTCCTGTACCGAACCCGTACCCGGATACCAGGGAAACTGATGGGTGGAGGCATACAGAACATTGGGTCTGTGATAAAAAGCCGCTTGGGTACCGTTGCCATGATGTACATCGAAATCGACGATGGCGACCCGACTGATACCGGGGTGTTGAAGCGCGTGGGCGGCGGCTATGGCGATGGTGTTGAACAGGCAGAAGCCCATAGGCTGGGCCGGTTCGGCATGGTGTCCTGGGGGGCGAACCCCACAAAAGGCATGGCCCCGGCTTTGTGCAAAAACGGCATCGACGGCCGCACACGCCGCGCCAACTGCGTACAGCGCGGCTTCAAATGAACCGGGCGAGACGATGGTGTCGTCATCCAGCCCGGCGTGACCTTGACCTGGAATGCGGCCCAATACCCGTTCAATGTGCGGTTCGGTGTGAATCAGCCGCAGTTGTTCACGGGTTCCCAAGGGGGCTGCACGCCACTCCAGTGTTGCACAATCGGGTTGACGCAAACGGGCTTCTATAGCCCGCAGTCGGTCGGCATTCTCGGGATGATGCGGGCCTGTATCGTGATTGAGACAGGCCGGATGAGAAAAATAAAGTGTAGTCATGGCACGATTCGGGCTAGTTCAAACAACCGATTCTCACTGTACCCTCAAGACTTAACTCATTACAAGAAGGATTATGCTTACTATGCTTCAAGAATACAGACAACACACTGCCGAGCGGGCGGCCCTGGGCATTGTGCCCAAACCCCTGGATTCAGCGATGACGGCCGCCCTGGTCGAGCAGCTTAAAAACCCACCCCCCGGCGAGGAAGCCTTCCTGCTGGAACTCCTGTCCAATCGCATTCCGGCGGGTGTGGATGAGGCGGCTTATGTGAAGGCCGGATTCCTCGCCGCAATCGCCAAGGGTGAAACGTTTAGCCCCCTGATTGACCCTGCTCAGGCGACACGCTGGCTGGGCACTATGGTGGGTGGCTATAACGTCGCGCCACTGATTGAATTGCTGGATCACCCTGATCTGGGTGATCTGGCGGCTTTGGGTTTATCTGACACCCTGCTGATTTTCGACGCATTCCATGATGTGTCGGCCAAAGCTCAAAAGGGCAATGACAACGCCCGGCGGGTTCTGAATTCCTGGGCCGAAGCCGAATGGTTCACCCGTCGGCCTGTGGTGCCTGAATGCCTGACGGTCACGGTGTTTAAGGTTCCGGGTGAAATCAACACCGATGATCTGTCCCCCGCTCAGGATGCCTGGTCGCGTCCTGACATTCCTTTGCACGCTCTGGCCATGTTCAAAATACCCCGCGAGGGAGTCACCGATGCCGCCCGGCAA
The DNA here is from genome assembly GCA_051007495.1 of Methylococcaceae bacterium. Classification (GTDB taxonomy): domain Bacteria; phylum Pseudomonadota; class Gammaproteobacteria; order Methylococcales; family Methylococcaceae; genus CAIVXW01. The sequence goes on from JBPCSC010000506.1 coordinate 8,828, forward strand.
ATCGCTGAACTCAAAACCCGGGGCTGGCCGGTGGTGTTCGTAGGCGATGTAGTCGGAACCGGTTCTTCGCGTAAATCGGCCACCAATTCGGTGTTGTGGTACATCGGTCAGGACATCCCCCATGTGCCTAACAAGCGGGTCGGCGGGGTGTGTATTGGCGGAAAGATCGCCCCTATTTTCTTCAACACCATGGAAGATTCCGGGGCTTTGCCGCTGGAATGCGAGGTGAGCGGGCTGAATACCGGTGACGTGATTGATATTTTCCCGTACGCCGGGGTGATTAAACGTCATGGCACCGACGAGGTGCTGAGTCGGTTTAACCTGAAGAACGACATCCTGCTGGATGAAGTTCGGGCCGGTGGGCGCATTAACCTCATCATCGGCAGGGGGCTGACTGACCGTACCCGCAAGGCTTTGGGGCTGCCGCCCTCAACTGTGTTCCGTCGCCCTGAAGACCCGGTCAGCAGCACCAAAGGGTTTACCCTGGCGCAGAAGATGGTCGGTCGTGCCTGTGGCGTGGAAGGCGTTCGCCCCGGCACCTATTGTGAGCCGCAAATGACTACGGTGGGTTCTCAGGATACGACCGGTCCCATGACCCGCGATGAATTGAAAGACCTGGCGTGTCTGGGTTTTTCGGCTGATCTGGTGATGCAGTCGTTTTGTCACACGGCGGCCTATCCCAAGCCGGTGGATGTGGCCGTACACCATTCGTTGCCTGATTTCATCCGAACACGCGGCGGGGTGTCTTTGCGTCCTGGTGATGGGGTGATCCACTCATGGCTGAACCGGATGCTGCTGCCGGATACGGTGGGTACGGGCGGTGACTCTCACACGCGCTTCCCCTTGGGTATTTCGTTTCCGGCCGGTTCGGGCCTGGTCGCTTTTGCTGCCGCGACCGGCATCATGCCGCTGGATATGCCCGAGTCGGTGTTGGTTCGGTTCAAAGGAACCCTGCAACCGGGTATTACCCTTAGGGATTTGGTACACGCCATTCCTTATGTCGCGTTACAGCAGGGCTTGCTGACGCTGGAAAAAAAGGGCAAGAAAAATGTGTTTTCGGGGCGGATACTGGAGATCGAAGGATTGCCTGATCTCAAAATCGAACAGGCTTTTGAACTGGCCGATGCTTCGGCGGAACGCTCGGCGGCGGCGTGTACGGTGCGCCTCAACCCGGAACCGGTGGCCGAGTATCTGCGTTCCAACTGTGCCTTGCTGCGCTGGATGATGGCGGAAGGTTACGGTGATGCCCGCACCCTGCAGCGGCGTATCGACAGCATGGAAGCCTGGTTGGCCCATCCGGTGCTGCTGGAGGCCGATGCCGATGCCGAATACCACGCCATCATCGACATCGACATGGATACCCTGACCGAACCGCTGCTGTGTTGCCCTAATGATCCTGACGATGTCAAACCCTTGTCCGAGGTGGCCGGCAACCGGGTGGATGAGGTGTTTTTAGGTTCGTGCATGACCAACATCGGCCATTTTCGGGCCGCAGGCAGGATTCTGGATGGATACGGCCAACAAGTGCCGGGCCGTTTGTGGATCGTGCCGCCCACCCGTATGGATCAGGCGGAACTCACCGCCGAAGGGGTTTACGGTACGTATGGCAAGGTGGGTGCCCGAACCGAAGTGCCGGGCTGTTCGCTCTGCATGGGCAATCAGGCCCGGGTGGCCGATAACGCCACGGTGGTGTCTACCTCTACCCGCAATTTCCCCAATCGCATGGGGGCGGGGGCCAATGTCTATCTGGCCTCGGCCGAGTTGTCTTCGGTGTGTTCGGTGCTCGGACGGATACCGACGTTCGACGAGTACATGCAGTATTCGGCCAAGGTGGACGCAAAAGCGGAAGACACCTACCGTTACCTCAACTTCGATCGTATGCCGGAATATGAGGTTAAAGCCACCCGCTAAGATCCAGCTTGTATCCCACCCCATACACCGATGAAATAAGCTCTCGGCCAGGGACGGCCAGGGCTATTTTTTTGCGTATGTTCTTTATGTGGCTGTCCACGGTGCGGTCAGTCACGATGCGATGATCTTCATACAACTGACCGAGCAACTGGTCGCGGGAATACACCCGCCCCGGATGTTTCAGCAAAACACTCAACAATCGAAATTCTACTGGGGTGAGGTCAAGCCTCTGGCCCTGACAGCGGATTTCCATGCGTTCATCGTCCAGAACAAAAGGGCCATCCGACTGGCTCTGAAATTCGATACGGCGAAACAGGGCGCGAACCCTGGCCACCACCTCTCGTGGGCTGCACGGTTTGCAGATGTAGTCATCTGCGCCGAGTTCCAGGCCCAATAGACGGTCGATTTCTTCCACTCTGGCCGTCACCATGAAAATGGGAACCGTAGAAAACTGGCGGATGTCCCGACAAAGTTCTATGCCGGAGCGACCCGGCAGCATCACATCCAGCACGATCAAATCCGGTGTGCGTGCTTTCACGCGAGGGATTACCGCCAGGCCATCGCTGAGATGATGGGTGGCAAATCCGGCTTGTTGCAGATACTCCGCCAGCACTAGGGCCAGTTTGGTTTCGTCTTCGACTATGAGTATGGTTTTATCGAAATTCGCGGTCATGGTGTACTTTGCGTGATGGTTGGTGCTGGGCCGTATCCCGTTTCAAGGTCACCCGAATCCACAACCCTCCAAACCGGGAAGGCATGGCGTGGATGTCTCCATCCAAGGCTTCTACGATGCTCTTGCAGATGGCCAGCCCTAATCCTGATCCCCCCAACTCCCGGTTGCGAGAGCGATCCAGCCGAAATAAACGCTCGAACAAGCGTTCATGGGTTCCATCGGGTACACCGGGTGTGGTGTCCTCAAAATCAAACCAGGCTTCGGTATCGGTGTAGCCGCAATGGATATGGCAAAAACCGCCCGGATCGGTGTAGCGGCAACTGTTTTCGAGGATGTTCAAAAACAACTGCCGCAAGCGGCCTGGATCAGCCATTAGTGTGCAGGGCTTTGGGAATTCCGAATGACGCAGTTGCACATTCCTTTCTGCGTAACGGGGTTCGAGGTCACGAATGACGGCATTCAGTATGGCGATAGGGTTTAGGGCTTCCATGCGGTACGTCAAAGCCCCCATATCATGCAGGGACAACTGATGCAGATCGTCTACCAGGGCGCTCAAGCGCAGGGTTTCGGCGTGCAAGGATTCCAGTCGTTCAGAGGTCGGCGCACGGATGCCGTCCAGCAGGGCTTCAATCTCCCCACGCAGTATGCTTAACGGCGTTCTCAATTCGTGAGAAATATCGGCCAGCCATTGGCGGCGAGAGGTTTCGTTCTGTTTGAGGGTTCTTGCCAGAAAATTGAAGTGTTGTGCCAGTTCGCCCAATTCATCCCGACTTCCTGATTCAATCTGAATGTCAAACCGACCAGCGGCCAGATGTCTGGCCCCGTGGGTGATTTTTTTGATGGGCTTCAGCAGTTGTCGGGCTAACAGAAATGAAGCCAGTATCGACACGATAAAGGCCAGTCCCAGAATCATCAAATTGGACTGAACCTGCTGGCTGATAAAGGTTTTATCGAGTTCGTCTTCAAGCGCATGGCCCCGAGTAGAACCCAGCCAGCCTATGAGGCGGTTGTTGCTGTGGATGGGGGTCAAGGTTTCCCCATCAAACCGAGTCGGGTGCGGGGGTCCGGCGATGGGGTGTTGGTCAACATCCAGCAGACGCACACGTCCACCCATCAGGTGTTCATCAGGCGGAGGGGGCGGTGGAAACGGAAAGGGCTGCGGAGGATGAGGCGGCGGGTGGTGCTCATGCTGATCCCGGTTGTCGTGAGGGCCGCCGGGTCTTGGGTGATGAGGCCGTCTGGAACCGTGGTGCCGGGAAACGTCTTCGCCGATCAGTTCGATCCAGAATTCAGGATTTTCTTCCAGAAAAGACCAGGAATCATCGTGTTCCTGATAGGCCTTGGCCAGCGTGGTGGCGAGGGTGGTGAGTCGTTGCTCCCTGACCCGTTCCAGATACTCGGTGAAACCGGAGCGGAAACTCCATTGAACCGAACCCATAATCAGGGCCAGGATCAAAACCAGGCTGACGAATAACGCCAGAAAAAGCTTGGCAAATACGTTCAGTTTCATGGTGCAGAGGCATTCATTACGCCGTTCGCGGGGGCTGGGTTAACCGAAATGCATGCCAAAACTCATTCCGGCCTCCCTGCCGGAATGAGTGGGGTTCATGTGTGACATGAAACCGGGCATTACCCATTCGGTTTACCGGAGCGGTGGGAATGGGCCATGACCGCTGCCCGGAAATGGCGGGGCTATGGGGATCAGATATTCATCTTCTGAAATCTGGTTGTCGTCATCTTCATCCAGCATGGCAAATTCCCTGACGGCATGTGGAAATACCGGGTTCAGGGCAGCCCATTCTGCAGCCGACAGGCTGGCATCCTGGTTGGTATCGGCCAGACCAAACACCTTGGCCGTGCTGTCCGGGGCAGCACCCGCAAATTCCGTCGCACTCAGACCGCCGCTGGTGTCGGCATCCCGCTGGGTGTAGGCGTCGGCTTGTTTCTTTTCCATACCGATTTGCAGTTCCTGAAAGCTGACATAGCCATCCTGGTTGGTGTCGATGGCGGCAAATTCGGCGGTGCGAGCGGCTTTGATTTCAGTGGAGGTCACCCGGCCATCACCGTTGGTGTCCAGTGCGGCCAGTTCGGGGGGCAGCGC
>JBPCSC010000507.1:0-4948 GCA_051007495.1 Methylococcaceae bacterium
CAGGCATTCAAACTGATCGCCGCGTTTGATATCGTAATAATGCTCCAGCATGGACACCAGCAGGCTTTTCCCGAATCGGCGTGGGCGCAGAAAGAGCAGTTGTTTGCCGGCGGCTTCCAATATGGGTATATGGGCGGTTCGATCCTGATAAAAATATTCTTCCTGCCGTATGGTTTCAAAATCAAATATGCCGTAAGGAAATTTCATGGTGCATCAATTATGGCTTAAAATTGCGAGGCGCATCGGACAGGCACTTTGTGCAGGTATGCCCGTCCTTTTATTGAGGGATTGGAATTATAGTCACTGAGTGACCCGTTCTCATGGGTTGAATCTCGAACAGCACAAGGATTTCCGCGTAGCGACGTATTAAGCTTTTCAGGGGTTATAACGTAACATAACCAACAGCCCCCAACTCCGGACAGTCGCTTCAGAGTGCGCCATATCCCACACCCGTGTGGCATATAACACAGACCAATAGTTGTTCAGGCCATCATCTACCGGCCTGTCCTTAAATTCCACTTAATGGTGTTAAACTTGCGCGTTTTCGCCACCAACTGTTTCATTCTCTCGTCTTGCACTCGGTTCTGCCTACACCCATGTTTATCCATCCGCTACGCGCACTGATTCATACTGCCTCAGGCTCTCGATCCCTGAAGTGGGTTCTGTTTGTCACTCTGTTTATGGCCACTCTGTCGCTCAGCCAGCCAGGGTTTGGTGATGATTCACCGGAAGACATCACTTACGCCGATGTTTTCATTCCAACCGGCCCCATTCTGACGGTTTCAGGCAACAAGATTGATCAACCCGTATTGCATCCGGCCATTCCGCTACTGGATGAACAAAAGCGGCATGTGCTGGATAGCGGCCAGCCATATAGCCCTAAAACCAGTTGCGGCGAAAGCGGTTGCCACGACTATGACACCATTTCTCACGGTCAGCATTTCGAGATGGGCCGAGACGAAGCCAAAGATGCCTATGGTTTGGGCCGAGGTGGCTGGTCGCAGGTTTCCTCACCGGGCTATTTTGGCGGGATAAGCTGCATGGGAGCACAAATGTTGGCCAGGAAAAACGGCAAGGCCGGGTTTTCAGGTGACTTCGGAGCGGCCGGCCAGATTCAGGCCTGCGGCCAATGCCATACGGGCGGGGGTTGGGCGGAAAAAGACCGTAGTGGAGTCCCTTACAACCAGAAAAAAGCCTCGGGTATCCTGGCCGGTGATGGAGATTATTTCAATCGGGGTGAGCCTGGCACACCGGTCAACATCGTACGCGGGGGCTGGAAGCAAACCGGCTTTCCACTGGCCAATAGCCCCATCATCAGCCGCTGGAACTGGAAACAAAGCGGAGTTCTGGAAAATGACTGCATGATGTGTCACGGTGACTATTCCCGCTTGACCTTATTCTCCTCCAGTTCGGTGAATACCAATTTGCTGCCCAAGGAATACGATACCGGGTTTGATATTAAGGAAACTCCGGCCTTGCCCTATAAAGCCTGGTGGAACCTGCGTAACGAGCAACTTATAGCGAATGGATTGTTCCGGGAAGCCCCTACGGCCTTGCTGGAGTTTCTCAACATCCGCCCGGACACTCCGTCAGGACAAAATCTGGTTAGCTTCGTCCGTGACTCGAACAGCCTGACACCTACGCGGGACAAATCCGGCAAACCCCTGCTTCAGTGGAATGCCGCCGCATTCGATGACAACCGCAAGGTGACGATGCCCATGCGCCGCTTTCCAGCCAACGACAACTGCTGGCAATGCCACGGCAATGCCATTGAACAGGACAGGCGGGGTTTCTGGGGATTTGGTGAAGCCGCACGCGGGCGAGTCCAGGCTACGGCCTACAAAGCCGATGTGCACAAAGGGCGTTTATTCACGGAGAACAATAATGAATCCCGCCAGATCGACAACTGTGCCGCCTGCCACACCCAGGGTTTGTATTACGATCCATCTTTCGCCAACGTGGCACTGAATGCCGATCATAATTTTCCCAAAGGCCATTCCGATGTCGATGTACGGCGTGATCTGGATAACCGCCCAAGCGCCAAGTCCTGCGAATACTGCCACGATCAGGCCCTCTACAAAATTATCCCTTCGGGTCATCCCGATCTGACCAATGCCCATCGTGAGTTATGGAAAGCCAGTGGGTTTATGGATGGTTATCCCCGCGATACCCTGACCCGCATCACCCAAACCCATCTTGATGTAGTGGCCTGCCAGACGTGCCACATCAATGGTCTCAAGGATTTCAAAGGCAAACCCATAGATTTGTTTTACCGTTATAGAAGGGCCGAAGACGGCAAGCTGAAAATCATGCCTACGGTGGATCGGTACCAGTTCCGCTACTTCTGGAAGGATAAAAACAGCGGTAGAGTTTTGCGTCAGGGTGAATTGTTCTCGGTATACCAGCCCAAAAAAGACGCTTCCGGTACGGTGGTGGCTGGCATTCTTACAGACCCGATCACCCAAACCCGGTACGAACTGCCGGGTAGTTACTGGATGCCGTTCACTTCAGACTATCCCAATTTTGTGAGCGGTTCGGTTTACGACACCACCTTGGCCCTCAAACGTAACTACGACGCGCTGCTGCGTGCTCAGGGTGTAAAAACCCCCGACATACAACTGGTGTGGATGCAATCCAACGCTTATGTGGTGTCGCACAACACCCGTGCCTCGGTTGATTCCCTCCCTTGCCAAGACTGTCACACCCGCAAACAAAGCGGTTCATTCAGTGCATTAGTTTCCTACACCGGCATTCTGGGTGAAGGCAATGTCAAGGTATTGTCTGCCTACGGTGACTCACGACTCATCGAAGAAGGCATAGTCTCTTTGAATGAACCGTATCTGCACGTAGATACTAAAAACCGCATCGTCACCAATGCTTCCGATTTGCTGTTTGCCACCAAGCAGGATCCATCCCTGACGGCATTGAAAGCCGAATCGGCTACCCAGGCCGATGGCGAGTGGAGCCAGGTTGCCATAGAAGACTTATGGCATCGACTGCGTATGGTGGATACGGTAATACGCAACAGCCTGTACAAGGCTCTGGGAACCAGCGAAGTGCTGGTGTACAGCCGTGAAACCGGCGGGATGGGCTTGCGTGAATTGGCTTTGGCACTGCCAGCCAGTGACATCAGCCTGGCCATCATGCCGCGTTACCGGGTGGAATCGTCTGTAACTGAAATGAGCGAGGAAGACACCAAAGCCTTGGCTGATAGCGGCTTGGGTATTGCCGCATCCGATCGGTTCAGCCTCAAAATGCGCGGACTGGATGGCAAACTGGCCACGTCGTTCTTCGGCCAGTCGGTTTGGGTCAAGTTGCCTTATCGTGGACAGCAAACCGATGTCAAAAAAATGCGCGTGGCCATGCGGGTGAAAGGCGTTTGGCAGAAGAGTGGGATACCCGTCCTCTGGGTGCATGTCACTACCGACAACGGCGGTCAGCGAATCTTGCCCGGTGACAGCCTGTACGAACAGGAAGCGGGGTATGTGTGGTTCAAGGTCGATCAGCCCTTCACCGATCTGTCTGTAACCGAACAACCCTAAAAGGGGCCAGGCCCGTTGATAGACTCAGGGCATGGTCGCCACGACAGGTCGGCCATGCTCAGAGCCTAAAGCTGGCGTCGTAGCACTGATTCGATGACATCGGTGTGTACGAACCGGTTTGGATCCCGCAGTATGAAATCACGAAACTCACGGGCAACCGCCGAAAGCCGTTTGCCTGAGCGCGTCACCATAAACCATTGCCGAATCAAGGGAAAATCTTCAACCTTGAGTACCACCATTCGTTGATCCTCCAGCTCTCTTATTATGGTGTGTATGGACACAATGCCTAAGCCCAACCCCTCCTCAACCCCTTGCTTGACGGCTCCGTTGGTATTCATCTCCATGCTGACGCTGATCTTCATGTTTTTTTCCGTAAAAAACCGCTCCACCGAGTTTCGGGTTCCTGAGCCTTGCTCACGCATGATGAAGGTTTCGTGGGTGAGTTCATCCAGGCTGATGAAAGGCTTGTGCGCCAGTGGATGGGTAGGTGGGGCAATGATGACCAGAGGATTTTCCATAAAGGCCTCGGCATTCAGATCCTGATCTTCAGGAGGTTGGCCCATCAACACGATATCCGTTTCGTTATCTTCCAGTTGTTGCAGTAGCCCTTTGCGGTTAGTCACCTTGAAGTTCACCCTGACCTTTGGATAATGGGTGCGGAAATCGGCCAGCAAACTGATGGCAAAATAGTGCACAGTACTCGCCACCGAAACCGCCAGGCGTCCGCCTTCAGCACCCTTTAATTCTTCTACTAGTTGTTCCGCTTCCTGTAATTGCAGAGAAATACTGCGGCTGACCCGATAAAGTTCTTCACCGGCGCGGGTCAGGTATATTTTGCGTCCCAGGCGTTCAAAAAGAGGCAGGCCGATAGTGTCTTCGAACTGCTTGATCTGCATGGATACGGCGGGTTGGGTCAGATAAAGCTCTTCGGCTGCGCGGGTAAAGCTCAGGCGACGCGCCACGCGTTCAAAAACTCTTAATTGTCGAAATGTGATGTTCATAACGGGATTCGGTTGAGTGCTCAATAGAAGGTGTTTTTCATGCGTTCGGGGCGGGCAGGTTCCCCTTGCTGGCCATTCCCGTTAAAGTATCCGCGCCAGGCGTGGGGCCGGTTTTGGCTTCATGCTTTTTCATGCAGGGATTTTCCCATAACAAGAGAGGAGGTTCACTTTGTCTTTACAACATCCCATTATTGCCATTACGGGTTCATCAGGAGCAGGAACCACTACGGTCAAACGTGCCTTTGAGCATTTGTTTCACCGACTCAACATCACGCCGGTCATCGTTGAAGGCGACAGCTATCACCGCTATGACCGAATCAGGATGCGCGAAAAAATTGCCGAGGCCCTGACACAAGGGCGCAACCTCAGCCACTTTGCTTTAGAGGCCAATTTACTGGACGAGTT
>JBPCSC010000508.1:0-1543 GCA_051007495.1 Methylococcaceae bacterium
CAACCCACGCTGATAGCCTTGGCATACACTATAGAGCGTGACAAAAAAAGCTATTACAGTGCGTTGGAACAAGCCAATAAACACAATGAGATCACCGACTGGCTGGTCTATTTTGCGGATATAGTGCTGGACTCGCAACGCCATACCCGCACCTGGATTGAATTTTTGCTTTATAAAGCCAGACTTTACCGGCGTTTGCAGGGACAACTTAATCCACGTCAGGAAAAGGTACTGGCCAGACTGTTTCGTGAAGGACCGGACGGTTTTAAAGGGGGTTTAAGCGCGGAAAATTATTTGGCCTTAACCGGCACGTCCAGGGCCACCGCCACCCGCGATTTACAAGACCTGGTCGAAAAAAAAGCGTTACATCGATATGGCGAACGCAAACATACCCGTTATCAACTCAACAGGTTCGAAAGATCGGATTATGCCGATTGAGTGCTGAGTAATGGTCAGGACTGGGCAAGGCTTTTTTATTAACCACGGAATAACACGGAAAAATACAGAATATTTTTTAATGCGCCATTTCCGGGTATTTGTTTTTTGCAGGCCTTCTGTGGTGTAAAGCTTTGAAGATTATCTCCGCCAGCCCGGTAGGTGCGAATTTATTCGCACCGCTTTTAATCCTCTTATTCTGACAAAAATTTCTTCATGGATTTTCCGTGGTTTTATGAGTGATAAAAACCAGGCTTATAACGCAAAAAAGGCTTCACCAATGAGCGATACAGGCGATTAAGAGATGCGGTGGAACTGGCAACAAAGCGACTGGCCGTTTTTTCGTTACGATGATTCACGCATTGACGATATTGAAAAACGGTTTTTATTGGATGCCGGTTTTATGTTTGGCGTATTTGCCCATCTACAGGCAGACGACCGGCAACGTCTTACCGTTGAACTGATCAGCAGCGAAGCACTGAAAACCTCGGCCATTGAGGGTGAACATTTAAATAGCGACAGCCTGCAATCGTCTATTCGCCGTCAATTAGGACTTGATGCCGATAATCGGCAAATCTCCCCTGCAGAACGCGGTATTGCCGAAATGATGATTGATTTATATCGTGATTTTGCCAGTCCTCTTTCGCATACCTTATTAACCGGGTGGCATGGCATGGTGACCAATGGCCGTCAGGATTTAAGCGACCAAGGCCGCTACCGAACGCACCCGCAACCGATGCAAATCGTCTCCGGTGCCATTTATGCGCCCAAAGTCCATTTTGAAGCACCGCCCTCTTTGCAAGTCCCTGCTGAAATGGAGCGGTTTATTCACTGGTTTAACGACACCGCACCCAAGGGCCACTCACCGTTACCGGTTTTGCAGCGTGCCGCAATAGCGCATTTGTATTTCGAAAGCATACATCCCTTTGAAGACGGTAACGGCAGGATTGGCCGCGCCATTGCTGAAAAAGCCTTGGCGCAAGGGGTAGGGCAACCCACGCTGATAGCCTTGGCATACACTATAGAGCGTGACAAAAAAAGCTATTACAGTGCGTTGGAACAAGCCAATAAACACAATGAGATCACCGACTGGCTGGTCTATTTTGCG
>JBPCSC010000509.1:0-1687 GCA_051007495.1 Methylococcaceae bacterium
TATAAGCTATTGGATAACGATAATGCGGTTTATAAACAAATGGGGAATGCTGTTTCTGTTCCAGTTATAAAAGCAGTGGTTACTGACTTAATGGAAAACAACGACTTATTTGAAAAAAAAGTATAAGTTGATAAAAGCAGTCAACGGAACAAAAAATGTGTCAGAAAAACAATTTGATCCCCATTTGACTGCGAGTATCGGCGTTTAAGGGGGAGCGTTAACCGATCAAATTAGAGATTGGCGGGATACCTGCGAGTGTGGGTGTCTTGCTCACGAAAGGCCAGGCTCGCCACTGCCAATACCTGTTACCTCTTACCTCTTGTTTGCGGGCATTTATCCAGAGATTGATTTTAATCTTGCATATAGTGCAGGGTTATTTAACTGGAACCCCCGGCTTACAGGCATGGTAATGACTGGATGTGTGGGTTAAAATGATGGAATATCTGAGCTATCCCTGTATCTACGGAAAGCCTTATATTATTATTTGAGACCGATGGCAATAAGTAGTATTGCCTGTTTCATTTTGACATAGATCTATGCGATAGAACGCAAGGAATATCATGGAATATATTGATTACCAGAATAAAAACGCTGTAAAAGCCTCTGATGTCCTCTGTCATGAGAATAACGACCGGTTGGGGCGTTTTATTTTCGAGCAGGCTCCTGTCGGTCTGATCGCCCTGGATAATCTGGGAATTATCAGAAACATAAACCTCACCGCTTCCTGCATATTGGGAGGCGAGATAAAATACATCAAGGGCAGAAAGTTTGTTTCATTCGTACTGGATGTTGACCGCGATAAACTCTCAAAATATCTCGTCAATTGCCGGTATGCACAAAAACCGGATCCTGAAGGTTTTCTGTTAATCCGGGGTATTAACAAATCCCTCAAATTGCGGATAAAGCCTTTCCCTCACATCAGACAAAAACCAGGGCAACACCCATTACGCATGATGTTGCTTGATCGTTGTGATTCATACGCCTTTGAACACGAACGACAACTCAGCGAACGCCTGCATGAACTGGATCTGCACGATCAGCGGCGCAATCTGTTTCTGGCGATGTTGTCTCACGAACTGCGTAACCCCTTGGGAGCCATTTGCAATGCAGCGGAAGTATTCAGGCGCAAGGGCGGAGAAGACCCGGCCCTGCTGTTGTGGAGTTATCGGGTTATTCGTAATCAGACCAACCATCTTTCCGGCATACTCAGGGATTTACTCGATATTTCCAGAATTACCCTGGGCAAAATCGTACTCAACAAGGAAACCGTAATCGCCCAAACCCTGGTGGATTGTGCAATAGAAACCCATCGCGCCCTGCTGGATGAACACCAAAACCACTTGAGTATCCACACCCCTTCTTTTCCTGTCTGGCTGGATGTCGATCCGACCCGCTGCGTACAAATCATAGGTAACCTCATCCATAATGCCGTTAAATTCAGTGACTCAGGCGGGGATATTCAACTCACAGTGGACAAACAACCGGGATGGGGAATCGTGCGGGTCAGGGATTTTGGTTGCGGCATTCCGGTGGAGCGTTTGTCCCAGGTATTTGAGTTGTTCTATCAGACGAACGAACTGTCTGATGGCTTGAAGGGCGGTTTGGGGATAGGCCTGGCTTTGGCCAAACAACTGACTGAACTGCACGGGGGTCATATTGATGTCACCTCCGATGGGGTGGCCAGGGG
>JBPCSC010000510.1:0-9784 GCA_051007495.1 Methylococcaceae bacterium
TATTGCCTGAAAATAGGTACTAACCCAATTCCCCACCTAGAAAAATCAAACGCCTTCCTTGGTTTTTTTGTCCAATAATACGTCAACCCCCAAACTTATCGTGTTGCACAACCGTAAAAGCGGACAGGTGACCCAAGTGCCTGTACAGACTTTCTTTCGCTTAGGTAAACTGCCGGAACCCGACCTGTGCCTTGACCTGTATTCGGTTCGGTATCCTCGCCGCTGCAGCATGGCCCTCCGGGCTGCGGATGTTTATTGCCCGAATTCGTGTTAACCCACCATGCACACTCAAGCCCCCTCACTGTTCTCTTACCGCAAATACTGGGCGAAACGCTTCGGCATCGCTTCTCAGTTACCGATGAACCAAGCCGAAATGGATGCACTGGGGTGGGATTCGTGTGACATCATTATTGTTACGGGCGATGCCTACGTCGATCACCCGAGTTTCGGCATGGCCATCATAGGCCGTCTTCTGGAGGCTCAAGGGTTTCGGGTGGGTATCATTGCGCAGCCTGACTGGAAATCCTCCCTGGACTTTCAGGCTTTAGGGCGGCCAAATCTGTTCTTTGGGGTAACCGGCGGCAATATGGATTCCATGGTGAACCGCTACACATCAGATCGAAAAATCCGCTCTAACGATGCTTACACCCCTGATGGAGCGGCTGACCGCCGCCCGGATCGCTGTGTGACGGTATATGCCCAGCGTTGCCGGGAAGCCTGGAACGATGTGCCTATCGTTTTGGGTGGCATAGAAGCCAGCCTGCGCCGCATCGCCCATTACGATTACTGGGCCGATCAGGTGCGCCGCTCGGTCATTATGGATGCTAAGGCTGATCTGCTGGTTTATGGTAATGGTGAACGGCAAGTCGTGGAAATTGCCCATCGCCTGGCCAACGGTGAGCCTGTCAGCCAACTGACGGACATACGCGGCACAGCCTTCATCTGCAAAACGATACCGGAAAGCTATACCGTAATCGAATCCACCCGGCTTGTCGCCATAGGCTCTGTGGCGGCTGAAAGCCGGCCCAATCCTTACGACGAGTCGCCCCCGGTCTGCGCTCAACCGGCTACCGAGCACCCCGTACGCCTGAGTCGACGCACCCCCAACTCAGAGCGAGCGGTCATCCGCTTGCCTTCCTTTGCCGAGGTCAAGGATGACCCTCTGCGCTACGCCCATGCTTCTCGCGTGCTGCATCAGGAAACCAACCCCGGCAATGCTAAGGCCCTGGTGCAAAAACACGGTGAGCAAGAGGTTTGGATAAACCCGCCACCATGGCCTTTATCCACCGCCGAAATGGATGGGGTTTATGGTTTGCCTTATTCCCGCCAGCCACACACCGCTTACCAAGCCCGGAAAATCCCTGCCTTCGATATGATTCAGCATTCAGTCACCATCATGCGTGGTTGCTTTGGCGGATGCACATTTTTCTCTATTACCGAACACGAGGGGCGTATCATCCAAAACCGTTCAGAAGATTCGATTATCAGAGAAATCGAAACCATACGTGACACCTCACCCGCATTCACCGGGGTCATTTCAGACTTGGGCGGCCCTACCGCCAATATGTACCGTCTGGCCTGCAAGGATACGGCAACCGAAGCCGCCTGCCGCAAACCGTCTTGTGTCTATCCCGGAATCTGCAAAAACCTGAACACCGACCATTCCCATCTCATCCACTTGTATCGGCGTGCCAGAACCTTACCCGGTATCAAGAAAATCCTGATCGGTTCGGGCTTGCGCTATGACCTGGCGGTAACTTCTCCGGAATATGTGAAGGAACTGGTCAGTCACCATGTAGGTGGCTATCTGAAAATTGCTCCGGAACACACCGAAGCCGGCCCTTTGTCCAAAATGCTAAAACCCGGCATAGGCACTTATGACCGCTTCAAAGCCCTGTTTGACCGCTACTCCAAAGAAGCGGGCAAAGAGCAATACCTCATACCGTATTTCATCGCCGCCCACCCCGGCACGACCGATGAAGATATGCTGGCTTTGGCTCTATGGCTCAAACGTAACGGATTTCGTGCCGATCAGGTTCAGGCATTTCTTCCTTCCCCCATGGCCACAGCCACCACCATGTACCACACCGGTAAAAATCCGCTACACCGATTAAGCCCTGACAGCGAAACGGTTTACGTTCCCAAACGGCTAAAGCAAAGGCGTTTGCACAAGGCGTTTCTTCGTTATCACGATGCGAACAACTGGCCCATGCTGCGGGAAGCTTTGAAAAATATGGGGCGGGCCGATCTGATCGGAAATGGCAAACACCATTTGATACCGGCCTGGCAACCCGAAGGAACCGGCCTGAAACGCGAAGGGAATCGCTTGGGTCGCCCAAGCAAACCGTTTAAAACCCAACACACCGGCCTACCCATAACACCCAAAGTGAAGCCAGAAAAACCGCGCAAACCGGGTTAACGCAAAGTAGACGTTTCGCGGTTTTGAACGCTGGGTTGATTACGCGATGGTCTTGAGTCCATCCTCTAACTCGAACCAATCAGCCCGATGATGGCATCGGTTAGATCACGCCGTTCGGTTTCTGAAGCCAGAGGACGATCAAAGTGGTCGGTGATGTAGAAAATATCTTCGGCGCGACTGCCTATGGTGGAGATGCGAGCGTTATACAGCTTGATATGACACCGCTCAAAAGCCTGACCCACCTTCGACAACAAGCCGGGTCTGTCGGTGGCATTCAGTTCGAGAACGGTATAGCGGTTTTGCGGATCTTCGTGGAAATAAATCTCCGTGCGTACCGCAAAATGTCGGACTTGTCGGGGTTCGCGCCGCAAAACTTCAATAGGGGCAGGAGTCGTCTGCATCAGACATTCCCTGAGTTTCACGCAAATCTGAATCTGGCGGTGGTGATCACGTATGGATTCTCCGGTTTGCTCCAATACGTGATAACTGTTCAGCAGAAAATCGTTGGCCGTAGTGATGACTTTGGCATCGAAAATCGTCAGGCCCAGTTGATCCAGCACCGCCGTGGCCCTGGCGAACAGGAATTCCTGATTTTTGGCATAAATAAAAATCTCGGCACTGCCCCGCTGGCTCATGGGGCGCAACAGCACCAGCGGCAGGTCTTCAGGCTTGCAAGCCCCTAAGGCTATGGTGTGCCAAGCGATTTCTTCAGGCAGATAACGAGAGAAATACTCATCATTAAGACCCGACCAAACCTGATCGACGGTGACTTCACGCACGCCCAACCGGGCCAGCAAAGCGCGACTTTGTTGCTGGATGGCTTTGACTTTTTCGGTTTGCTCCAAGGGACGAGTCAGTCCTCGGCGGAACATCCAGCGGGTAGATAAAAACAACTCCTTGAGCAGGGCATCTTTCCATGAATTCCACAAATTCGGATTGGTCGCCCGTATGTCGGCCACCGTTAACAGGTACAAATGATTAAGTGCTTCCTGATCACCAACCTGGGTTGCAAAATGATGGATGACATCAGGGTCGCTGATGTCCTTGCGTTGAGCCGTCATGGACATCAGTAGATGCTGCTCCACCAACCATTTAACCCGATCGGTATCGTGACGGGCCACCCCGTGACGCTGGCAGAATTCCTCGGCAATCGCAGCACCCATTGCCGAATGATCGCCGCCACTGCCCTTGGCGATATCGTGCATCAAAGCGGCGATGTACAGGAGTTCGGGCTTTTGCAGGGATTCAAACAACTCACTACACAAAGGATGATCGGCCTCCAGTTCGGGCTGGGAAAAACGCCAGAGATTCCTGACCACAAACAAAGTGTGTTCATCTACCGTATAGACATGAAAGAGATCGTATTGCATACGCCCCACCACCCGGCCAAATTCGGGTAGATAAGCGGCCAATACTCCGTAGCGGTTCATTTGTCGCAACTGGTTGACTCCACCCGGCAAGCGCAGGATCTCCATAAACAACCGGCAGGCTTCCGGGTTGCTGCGAAAAGCCGAGTCAATCAAATGCAAATGCTGGCGTATCAGGCGTATGGTCGAGGCGCGAATACCCAGCAAACTGGAGTTTTGTTGTAACAGCAGAAATATCCTCAGCATAGCCAGAGGGTTCTGGCTGAATACTTCAGGATGGACGGCTTCAATGTAGCGGTTGACCACCTGAAAATGACCATCGACCGGAATCGTGGTGAAGGCTTCGTCTTCAGCCAATACCACTTCTTTGAATAATTGCAGCAGCATCTCGTTGAGACGTTCCAGACCCATCACCGTACGAAAGTAATGCTGCATGAACCGCTCAACCGTTTCGTTGATATCGCACCCGGCATACCCGAATTGCTGGGCCAACTCTTGCTGATACTCAAACAACAAACGCTCCTCACTGCGTCCAGTCAGGACGTGCAAAGCAAAGCGTATGCGTGAGAGAAAATTTCGGGCTTCCATTAATTCGGCATATTCGGCATCGGTCAGCCAACCGTGCAGCAGCACTTCCAGAAAATTACCCGTGTGGTAATGCCGCTTGATGATCCAGCCGATTAACTGTATGTCTCTAAGCCCCCCCGGCCCTTCCTTGATATTCGGCTCCAGGTTATACGCCGTATCATGGTATTTAGCGTAACGGAATTTCTGCTCGCTCATCTTGGCTTCAAAAAACTGAGCCGAAGGCCAGATATATTCCGGATCTATCCGCACATTCAACGCGGCATACAAGGCTTCATCACCCAATATGAGATGCGACTCCAGCAGATTGGTGATGACGGTTTGATCCTGTGTGGCCAACAACACACATTCATCCAGGGTGCGGACACTCTGCGCCGGTTTAAGGCCGATATCCCACAAACAATTAAAGAAGCCGCCCAGCGCACGCGACAGCGGAGATTCCCCCGTCAGCACCGTATCCAGCAAAACCAGAATGTCGATGTCAGAGTGAGGATGCAATTCCCTGCGCCCGTACCCCCCCACCGCCACCAAAGCCAGACGCTCCGCCTCCGCTTCCACCTCAAGAAAATGTTGCCAGCAGCGGGTCAGCAGGCTATCCATGAATTCAGCCCGCGCCAAAAGCAGATCTGCCACAGCCGTTCCCTGCCTGAACAGGTCAATCAACGCGAGGTTGAACGACTGGATTGTTTCCTTTAGCTCCCTGATAAGGACGAGTGTGTCCAACTCACGATCCAAACTTGTATTTTTTCTGTTCAAGTTCTTCCACCGCTTCGGTGGGCAGGGTCAGAATTTCATGGGCACTGTTTGGTACCAAAACCATGTGCTCCCACTGGGCTGAAAGGCTTTGATCTTTGGTGACTACTGTCCAGCCATCGGGCAACACCTTCACGTAACGTTTTCCGAGGTTGATCATGGGTTCTATCGTAAAGATCAAGCCGGGTTCCATGATGAGGCCGGTGCCTGGTTTACCGTAATGCAACACTTGGGGTTCTTCATGGAACCGCCTTCCTATGCCGTGACCACAAAACTCCTGAACGACGGAGTACCCATGCGCTTCGGCATGACGCTGTATGGCCGCACCGATGTCACCTAGATGTCCACCGGGCCTGACCTGCCTGATTCCCAGATACATGGCCTCCTGGCACACCTTGACCAAACGTCTGGCTCTTTGGCCACAATCACCAATCATGAACATCTGGCTGGTGTCACCGTGGTAACCATCCTTGATGACGGTGATGTCGACGTTCACGATGTCGCCGGTCTTCAGTTTTTTAGGTCCGGGAATACCGTGACAAACCTGATAATTAATTGAGGTACAGATTGATTTCGGGAAGCCTTTGTAATTTAGGGGGGCAGGAATAACCTGTTGTACCCCCACCATGTAATCATGACAGATCTGATCAAGCTCCCTCGTGCTAACACCAGGGACTACAAACGGCTTGATCATTTCCAGAACTTCGGCAGCCAGTCGACCGGCTACGCGCATTTTTTCGATTTCTTCGGGGGTTTTGAGGGTGATGCTCATGATGGGAGAAGCTCTGTCGGCGTTGAGGCCCGCTAGGTATTTCAGCCGGGTTGCTGACATTCGGGGTAACCGAATGTGGGTAAATGCCCGCCGGGGCTGGATTGTTGCGTAAAACAATCCATGGTATAAAGCATGGCTCAATTTAGCAACAACACACATATATCGGCACGTCCGGCAGGGTGCCCGCTTTAGTCCTCTCAAGGGCTGTATCCGGGTTGTCTGGCGGGATATATGGAGGCTTAACCCAACAAGCCGCCCTTCTGGTCGGCCTCATTTCTGGAGAAAATTAATGACGACAGTCACCATGCGTCAAATGCTGGAAGCCGGAGTTCACTTCGGACACCAGACGCGCTACTGGAATCCCAAAATGGCCCCGTTCATCTTTGGAGCACGGAGCAACATTCACATCATCAACCTTGAAAAAACCCTGCCCCTGTTCAATGAGGCCATGAAATACCTCGAACAGACAGCCGCCAATCGCGGCAAGGTTTTATTCGTAGGCACCAAAAGAACCACCCGCAAGGTACTTGAAGAGCAGGCTCTGCGCTGCGATATGCCCTACGTCAATTACCGCTGGCTGGGCGGTATGCTGACCAACTTCAAAACCATCAAGCAGTCCATCAACCGAATGAAAGATCTGGAGGCCATGCGTGATGATGGTCGCCTGAGTCGATTCAGCAAAAAAGAAGGACTGGGCATGATGCGTGAACTGGAAAAACTGACTCACAGCCTGGGCGGTATCCGGGATATGGAAAAGCTACCCGAAGTCATGTTCGTCATGGACGTGGGCTACGAAAAAAATGCCATCATGGAAGCCCGTAAACTGGGCATTCCGGTCGTCGGTATCGTGGACAGCAACAACAGCCCCATGGGTATCGACTACATCATTCCCGGCAATGACGACTCGATCCGCGCCATACAGCTTTATGTTGAAACGGCTGCTGAATCCATAATGCGGGGCAAGAACAGCGGTGTCAGTTTCAGTACTACCGAAGACGACTTTGTGGAAATGGATTCTTCCGCAGAATATGACGATGTTATCGAAAAGGATGCCGAAGCGTACGCAATGGAAGCAGAATGAGCCTGAGCGGGCAGCCACTACCCCAGTGACTGCCCGATTCGGTTCAAGGCCGACTTGAGGCAACCCCGGTCGGCACCACGACGCCTCCATCAGGGGGCGTTTTTGTGGGTTACAGAATTCAATTTCCCAACGATCAGCAAACAACGAGTGAGGTTTCGTTCAATGAATATTTCAGCGGCAATGGTAAAAGAGCTTCGTGAGCGTACCGGTTCCGGCATGATGGAATGCAAAAAAGCCCTGGCCGAGGCAGGTGGTGACCTGGAAGCCGCCATCGAATTGATGCGTAAGGCCGGTTTGGCCAAAGCCGACAAGAAATCCGGCAGAACGGCCGCCGAAGGCTGTTTGTGTGTACGGGTATCCGATGACAACAAAACCGGTGCCATCGTCGAAGTCAACAGCGAAACCGATTTCGTCGCCAAAGCGGACGATTTCATTGGCTTTGCCCTAGGTGTCGCCGGATGCGCCGTACAGGTCGGCATTACTCAGCTTGATGCGCTGAACGCGTGCGCCATGACTGATGGTGTCAGCGTGGATGAAACCCGCAGAGCACTGGTATTCAAACTGGGTGAAAACATTAATCTCCGCCGGTTTGAACGCTTTGACACGGAAACCGGCCTGATCGTGAGTTACCTCCACGGCAGCCGCATCGGTGTACTGGTTGAACTGAATGGTGGCGATCAAAACCTGGGCAAGGATGTCGCCATGCATATCGCGGCCAGCAAGCCTGTGTGTGTCGATGAAACCGGCGTACCCGCCGAGATCATCGAAAAGGAGCGAGTGATCTTCATGGCTCAAGCTGAAACCAGTGGCAAACCAGCCAACATCATCGAAAAAATGGTTGAAGGCCGTATCCAGAAATTCCTCAGCGAAATCACCCTGGTAGGTCAACCATTCGTCAAAGATCCCGACCAAACCGTAGGCAAACTGTTGAATGCACAGGGTGCCAGCGTCGTTCGTTTCGTTCGTTTTGAAGTCGGAGAAGGCATAGAAAAGGTCGAAACCAATTTTGCCGAGGAAGTCATGGCCCAGGTTCGCGCAGCCTGATGACTCATACCCCTTCTCGCAGTCGAGAAGGGGGTCCCCCCCCATACACCGGTATCCCCTGGAATCGTCCAATGAACGAACCGAAATACGCGCGCATACTGCTCAAACTCAGCGGTGAAGCCCTTCAGGGCGAACAAGGCTCCGGTATCGACTGGAGTGTCGTACAGCGACTGGCCAAAGAAGTAGTCGAGCTATGTCAAGCCGGGGTACAGATCGGGCTGGTTCTTGGCGGAGGCAACATCATACGCGGATCGGAAGGCGCGGCTGAAGGCCTGGATAGGGTCAACGGCGACTACATGGGAATGCTGGCCACGGTGTTGAACGCCTTGGCGATGCAGGATGCCATCGAAAAATTCGGTCAACCTGTGCGGGTCATGTCGGCCCTCAAGATCAACCAGGTGTGCGAAGATTTCATCCAGCGTCGTGCCATTCGTCACTTGGAAAAGAAGCGGGTTGTCATATTTGCGGCCGGAACCGGAAACCCGTTTTTTACCACCGACTCGGCCGCCAGCCTGAGGGCCATAGAGATCAGTGCCCACTTGCTCATCAAAGCCACGAAGGTTGATGGTGTCTATTCGGCTGATCCCCTGAAGTATCCGAATGCCCGTTTTTACTCCAGACTCACCTACGACGAGGCACTTGATCAACGTTTAAACGTGATGGATGCCACGGCACTGGTGTTGTGTCGGGATCATTCCATGCCGTTACGGGTAATGAACATATTCCAGTCAGGAGCCATCATGCGTCTCGTCATGGGCGAGGACATAGGCTCTTTAATCGAAAGCGGAAAGTGCAAATGATCGAAGAAGTACAAAAGAAAACTGCTGAACGCATGAAGAAAACGATTGAAGCGTTCAAACATGAACTGGCCAAAATCAGAACAGGTCGTGCCCATCCTAGCCTGCTTGATCACATCACCGTCTCCTACTATGGAAACGATGTGCCACTGAGTCAAACAGCCAATGTCACTATAGAAGATGCCCGAACACTGGCGGTTACGCCGTGGGAACGAACCATGGTGAGTGCCATTTAAAAAGACATCATGACTTCAGACTTGGTGCTAAACCCCAACACCACCGGAACGGTCATCCGTGTTCCCATGCCCGCACTGACCGAACAACGCCGACGCGACCTCATCAAGGTAGCCCGTAATGAGGCTGAAGATGCTCGGGTAGCCGTACGCAATATCCGTCGGGATGCCAATACCGAACTCAAAAACGGCCTGAAAGACAAGCTGATTTCAGAAGACCTGGATCGCAAAGGTCAGGAACAGATTCAAAAATTGACCGACCAATACATCAAGGAAATAGATGGATTACTGGAAACCAAGGAATCGGACATGCTGGCTATTTAATCCCTCATTGCGATTTTTCCGCACTGATTCTTCCGAATACTTTGGAGTAGCGGGAGACGAACGACCACAATATGACCAAACAGGAACATGATATGGATATCATCACGACTCAATCACCACACAGCGGGATACCGGGGCATGTTGCCATAGTTATGGATGGTAATGGACGCTGGGCTAAAAAACGGTTTCTTCCCCGAACGGCCGGGCATAAGGCCGGTGTCGATTCCGTTAGAAAAACAGTAGAAGAGTGCCTGAAGCGGGGCATAGGAATCTTGACCCTGTTTGCCTTCAGCAGTGAAAACTGGCAAAGGCCAGCGCAGGAAGTGAATCTGTTACTGGAACTGTTTCTGATGACTTTAGAGCGAGAGACGGAAAAACTACACCGGAATGAGGTCAGGCTACACATCAT
>JBPCSC010000511.1:0-3698 GCA_051007495.1 Methylococcaceae bacterium
CAGCGACCCGGACGGTTGCTTTTCCTGTCACGGATTACCTGACCTGGAATACATCGACAAGGACGGCGTACGGCGGGTAGCCAGCATTTTGCAAAGTGACTACTACAGCTCTTTGCATGGCAGCGTGCCGTGCAAAGACTGCCACCGGCAAATCGAACGCTATCCGCACAAACCTGAAGAAGGCCTGGTGGATTGCTCAGAATCATGTCATGTACAAGAGCCTTCCAAAGGCAAACCCTTTAGCCATCAGGATGTGGTGAAAGAATTCAAAACCTCCGCCCATGGTTCAGGCCACGCGCCTGGGTCCACCAAGGGGTTTCATGGTGGCAATCGGCTCAAAGAAGAAACCGACGAGCAAAATCCTTCATGCCGCCGCTGTCACGCCAACACCCCATACATCAAAGACAGCCAGATGGCCGCTTTCAAGGAGGCTTTTCAGCATGTTGAAACCGAATGCGGCGTATGCCATCAAGGCAAAACCTGGCGCGACCAGTACAGCGGCCACATACTCAGGCGGTTGGTGGGCCACAATTACTCCAAGGCCGATGCCAACACGCTGTGTACCGATTGCCACGCCAACCCAAGCCTTATGGGGCGAGTCAAACTGGAAGACCCGATCACCAAAGACAAAAAACCCGCCAGTTTCCGTTTTGCTCACGCGGTCGACAGTTACGACAAAAGCCTGCATGGGCGTTTGATCAAGGACGGAGTTGAGGCGGGGGCTGACTGCATCGACTGCCACGCACCAACCGGGTTTCGTCATGGCATTCTGCGGGACGAACAATACTCGGCATCCACCCATCCGGGACATTTAGCAGAGACCTGCGGGGCTTCTGGTTGTCATGGTTATGCCTTGAAAGTCGCCAATGAAGGGTTTTTACAAACCGATATGCACAATATCGCCTGGTTGCGCCTGGATATGTTGCCTAACTGGCTGGATATTCAGCACCTGGATTCTTTGTACTACCGACTGGACTGGATGCTGCTGCCCCTGGCGGCCCTATTCGCGGTGGGCAGTCTGCTGTGGAACTTCATCCGTTCGGGCAACACCCCGGTACTGGGTCATGATGCGTTCATGCGGGAGATGATCGGTGTCGAGTCTGCGCCGGGCTTGTTGTCCCGACTGCGGCAACGACTGAATGCGAAACAGTCCGACCCCGCTGACGCAAACACTCAAGCCCTAACGAAAAGCAAAGTACCGGGTGCCGTTTTGCTCTACGCCTCACAAACCGGAAATGGCGAAGGACTGGCCGAAGAAATGGCCAACTGGATTGAACAGGTCGGGTTTAAGGCGTTTCGTGTGATCAGCATGGCCGACTATGACCCGGCCCAAATCATTTATGAGCAACAAGTCTTCATCATCACCAGCACCCACGGCGATGGAGAACCCCCATTGCCTGCCCACAAGTTATACGCCTACCTGCACGGGCCAGACGCACCGATTCTGGCCCCTTTGCAATATGCAGTTCTGGGCCTGGGCGACAGCAGTTACCGGCAATTCTGCAAGGCCGGAAAAGATTTTGACGCGATATTGGAAAAACTGGGGGCCGAACGGATATGGGCACGGGTGGATGCCGATGCCGATTTTGAACCGACGGCCTTTGAGTGGCTGGACACCATCATCCCGCTCTACCGTAAGGTATCCGGTGACAACGGGGTGAGTGCCAAGGTCTCGTTCCGGGATCGCGGGGTACTGGCTTACGGCAAAAATAATCCCTATCCGACCGGCGTGGATCCTCAAACCTTACGCGTCTTTGCAGCACAGGTGCTGGCTTACGGCAAGAATAATCCCTATCCGGCCCGGATTCTGACCAATCAAAATCTGAATGGTCCAGGATCAAGCAAAGACACCCGTCATATAGAAATTGATCTGGAATCGTCGGGATTGGTCTACGAGGCGGGGGATGCTTTGGGGGTGATACCCAGGAATAACCCACGCTATGTTGAATACTTGCTGGATGTCCTGCGCGTGGATGGCTACAGTGAAGTGGCTTTGGGGCAGGAGACTTTGACGGTACGGGAAGCCTTTTACACCCGTCTGGACATCACGGCACTGAGTCGGGTGTTGATGGAAAAATACGCGGAACTGGCCGACAGTTCGGCCTTGCGTGAGTTATTGGCCGATGCGGAAGCCCGGTTTCAGGAATATGCGTACGGCCGTCATATCGTCGATATGCTTGCGGATTTTCCGTCTTCGACCTATGGGGTACAGGAGTTTGTCAACATCCTGCGGCGTTTGCCACCCAGGCTCTACTCCATATCGTCCAGCATGAAAGCCGTCGGCAACCAGGTGCATCTCACGGTAGGTACAGTGCGCTACCATGCCCATGGTCGGGATAGGGAAGGGGTGTGTTCGACATTTCTCAGCGATCGTATCGGAATGCGGGAGCGACTCGGTATTTTCGTGCAGGCCAATCCGCATTTTCGCTTGCCGTCAGCGGGAAATACCGATGTCATCATGGTGGGACCGGGCACGGGCATAGCCCCTTTCCGCAGTTTCATACAGGAGCGGGAAGCGACGGGAGCGACGGGCAGAAACTGGCTGTTTTTTGGCGACCAACGCCGCGACTGCGATTATCTTTATGCGGACGAATGGGAGCAACGCAAACAGAACGGAGTGCTGAGTCGCCTGGATTTGGCGTTTTCCCGAGACCAAGCCGAGAAAATCTACGTACAAACCTGCATGCAGCAACAAGGCAAGGCCTTATACGACTGGCTGGAGAACGGTGCTCATTTCTATGTGTGTGGAGATGCTTCCCGCATGGCCAACGACGTGCATCAAACCCTGATACACATCGTGGAAAGCGTAGGCAGCATCCCTCGTGAGCGTGCAGAGGAATATCTTCAAAACATGATGCACACTGGACGGTATCAGCGGGATGTCTACTGAGGTGTGTATGAAATCCATCCTGTCTTTTTTTGGGTTGATTGTCGTATCGGGTATGGTTTGCGCCGCAGAACCGCTGTACGTCGAACAATACCGTACGGCACAACCCGATGCCGAAGCCCTAAACAAGGCCGAGCAACAGGTGCGTGAACACCAGACCGTGCTTGTGCGGGAGAAAATGGCCTTTCCATCGTTCCACCGCCAACTGCCCGCCCTGACCCAGGGCGAAGCCTTTTGCCAGATCTGCCACGCGCCACTGCCCCACAGCAAAAAGCTCAGGGATAGAACTTTCCTTAACATGCACAGCCGTTTCATCGCGTGTGAAACCTGCCATTTCAGGCCAGAGACAAGTCCAATGGAGTATGACTGGCTGGAGTACCCAAACTGGACGATTGCAAAAGGCGATCCCGGCCGTTTCCGCACGGGTCGCCCGATCGACAATGCGCTCACCACAACACGCGTCAACGGAGGGGCGGGTTCATCCATTCTGAAGATCGTGCCGATCCATCAGGGAGTGCCTGCCATAGCACGTCGTGATTCGGAATTTGCCCGAGGAATCGAGCCTGTCTGGCAGGAATCGGAACAGGCTGAAAAAGCCCGCATGAAGGCGAAACTACACGCACCATTAAAAAAGGAAGGGCCAGAGTGTGCCGAGTGCCACACCGAAAAGCAGCCTATGCTTAATCTGGAACGACTCGGAGCCACTGCCCTCCAGGCTACGGCCATACGGCGGCACATCATCCCTCAATTTTTTAGTCGCTACCGCAACGAGGATGAACGCTTGAAGATCATCGACATTTTGCATTAAGAG
>JBPCSC010000512.1:0-6116 GCA_051007495.1 Methylococcaceae bacterium
TTGTCCGCCAATAAAATAGCTTATGGATTTCAATCGGGTGAAATACCCTTCTGGATTATCAGCGGTGACAGACAATTCGCTTACCCACTGGCCTGGCTGTTATGTCCCGCACAAAAGTGTTTAATACAGTTGTCGGACGGATCAACCGGGACTACACCCGGCCTGAGCACATTCGAGCATTGGCTAGGCCGCATTGAGGTGGCCATGAAAGAGCGGGGAAATATACCCAAAGAAAACAAAACCGGATATCCCGTCATTACACTGGGTCATCAGAATTTTGCCCATCATTTGTGGAATGAATTGCCTGCTCTGGAGGAATGGCTGTCCCGCACGACTGCCGAACAACGGCAGCACACCCGCCTAATACCTGTGCAAGAACCATTAGGCCTGCTGGAGCAGATATTCCCTGAACTGGAACCCACCCGGATACTCAGGACTGAACGCTCGTTATTAGCCATTAACCAGATACCGGGTTGTCTGGTTCCGGTGGGTTCCAGGAAAATAAGCCAGCGAGTAAGGGATCGTGTTGGAGCACATTTGGCGCGAGAGGCGGGCCTTAACGCCCAAAACATCGAACAAAACTTTATACGTCAGCATAAACCGATAGTCTGGATCAGTGTTCGGGATCATGACCGAACCTGCATCAATCAGGAAGAGTTTCTCGCGGCAGTGGCCACCAGCATACTGCACGCCTATCCTGACAGCGGCATCCTGTTTGACGGCTTTGCCTTCGCGCCGGGTGAATCTGAAGGGGATATCATAATCGCCAACGAGCAAAGAGCGATACAGACAACTAAAACCATAGCGGCGATAAAAGCCAGAATCCGCGTGGCAGATTCAGAGACCAGAGTGCACAGCCTGTCGGGTATCCCTTTGCTGGACAACCTCTATCTGGGCCGGTTTGTGGATTACTATATCTGCCATGCCGGAACACTACAGCACAAACTAGGCTGGTTGTATGATGTGCCGGGTATCATCCATACCCTGAACGGCAAGGATCAGGACTACCGCCCTGTAGCGGCGTGGTATGCCGGTCAAGTGGAAAATGGCCGCAAACCTCAAGTATTGCCAGGGGAATACATACTGTCATTCCTTGAGGATAAAACCGAAGTGGCCGCTCGCAACAGAAACTATGTCATTACCCGAATATACGAAGCGGTTCAGCACATTCTGCAGGATATGAACACCAGCCTGAGCCAATTAAAAAGCAATACCATGACTGACCGGCCAAACCCGGATTTGCCTTATGAATACCGACTCATACACACCACTCAGGTGATCCCTCTGGCCGCACCGGTGCGACTGGATAAACGGGCACCGATACACCCCCGCCTGGCTTTGAAAAAAGCCCGCCTGCCCGATACCGGCGTGGCCATCATACCGAATGGAAAAGCCTGCCTGGAGTTACCCTGTCAGTATTACGATGCCTATGGCAACGAAATAAACGAAGTATTTGACCCGGTTGCCATACATCCTGACCGCAGCCTGCCGGAACACGCTTGGGTGAAGCTCAGGGGAAGAGTATGTCCATTAGTCATTGCAGGAGGAGGCATATACGCGCACTGGCTAGGCGATATACTCCCCGCTGTGCATTTGCTGCAACTGGCAGGTATCACGCTGGACAGCATTGACCACTGGATAGTCAATCGCACAGACCTGGCCTATCACGGTGAAAGCCTGGACGTATTGGGCATAGACAGGAGTAAAGTTATTCCGTGGTCGCGGGATTTGCGCTTTATTCAGGCGGATGAACTGATTGTCCCGAGTCGGGCAAGAACCCATTTGTACACCGGGCAGTGGATTATCGAATGGCTGAGAAAAACATTTGTACCGGCCTGGCCATTGTTATCAAAACGACCCGGAGCAACCCGATTGTATTTGAGTCGAGAAAAAGCCTCAAAACGGCTGGTCACCAATGAAGCCGAAGTCATTGAAATCTTGATGGCTTATGGGTTTCAGGTGTTATATCTTGAAAAAATGCCTCTGACCGAAGCGGCCCGATTGCTGGCACAGGCTGAGGTAGTAATAGCCCCTCATGGTGCCGGGTTAGCCAATATGGTGTTCTGCACACCCGGCACGCGTTTGCTGGAGTTATACAGTTGGCATATTTCCCAGGAGTACTGGATGACGGCGGCCACTCTGGGGCTTAATTATGCCAATCTCGCTTGCCCGGGCCCGGATGGACAGTATTATGATGAAATCGAACTGGATTACAGCCGAAGGTTTCCTGAAATCAATTCAGCGAATATCACGGTAGACTGCCAGACCCTGAAACATTTTCTGGAAGAGTATGTTCCAGCCCCGGCCCCCCGGGTTAAATCACCATCCCTGCTCCCGCCCGTGTTCATTTTCGCGGCGTGTTGGCGCACCGGCAGTACTCTGGTGCAGCGTTTGTTGAATACCAGTGAACAACTGATGATCTGGGGTGAACCGGGTTATCTTGATCTAATGCGTAGAGTCTATGAAATGATGACGCGCCAGACAGCCAGTCAGGAAAAAATATGGGAAAGCCTGTTATCGACCGGATTGTCTGACCAGTGGGTGCCCAATCTGGCCCCCAAAAGGGAATGTACCCAGGAAGCCTTGAACGTGTTTTTCAATCACCTGTATTACTCCTCAGCCGCTGAACTGAAACCATCGTGTCGCGCCTGGGGCATGAAGGAAGTGCGTGCCGGGGCCATGGATAATACCTTATTCATTCATCAAATCATTCCTGATGCACGCTTTATATTCCTGTTCAGAGACCCGGTAGATTGTTTTGAATCGGTTATCGCCAGTAATTTCTACCGTCACTTTGAAGACCCGCTATTTCCCATGAAAGTGTACGCAGATAACATGCGCAGAATATTGGCCTTGCGGGATGCTCCACCGGCTTATGATTACCACATACTTCGTTACGAAGACCTGATCGGGGATGAATGGAAAACCACTCTGGATTCCTTGTTCGAGTTTGTTGGCGTGCCGCATCCTGAAATGACTGAATCGGTAATACAGGGCAAAAAACTGGGTGGTTCAATAAACAAAATGCCCCTGCCGGATGACGTACGCCTTCAGTTGGCCGACCTGATGGGATCACTGCCTGGCCAATTGGGGTATGAGATACGTTAAAGCCGGGAGGGCAGGTTTATTGGAGAACCCCTTAAGGTTTTAGATGCGCGTATTGTTTAGTTCGGTGAGGGTTAGTGTCAGTTCTTGTTCCAGTTCAGAAAGGCTGGCCCGAATCGGTTCGATTTGACTGGATTTGAATAGCACGTCCAGGTGTCTGGCTAATCTGGCCAGGCGGAGCAAGCCTAAACTGGCCGACACGCTTTTTAGGGTATGTACAATTCTATGGGCATCCTGATACGCTGAGTCTGCCATACATTGCCGCAACTTTGCGGCATCCTCTGCATGTTCTTCGATAAATAGCAAAATCAAATGGACATACAGTTCATTATCTCCGTCTGCGTTTTCCAGTCCTGTCAGTCGGTCAATTATGGGTTTATCGTACGCAGGGCACTTCATAACCGGTGTTATTATATGACCTTCAGGCGTAACGAAAAGGTTTAAGGTTTCCTCCAGCGTTTGACTGACTACAGGTTTGCTTATAAACGCATCCATGCCAAAATACAATGCGTGTTGCTGATCTTCCTCGCTGCTATTGGCGGATACCGCAATAATGGGTAAACGCAGGTTTAGCTTTTGTCTGATGATCTGAGTGGCTTCATACCCGTTCATTACCGGCATCTGTATATCCATTAAAATCAAATCGTAATTTCCGCTATTTTCCTCCATTCTATCTACTGCTATCTGGCCATTGTCTGCCACGGTGACTTCTGCCCCCATTTTTTGCAGTAAACGGGTTTCTATCAGTTGGTTAACCCGGTTATCTTCCACCAATAGCACCTTTACACCCGCCAACCGCCGTGTTGATGCGTGTGTGTGTGGTGATACGGATTTTGGTGCTGTGGTCAGTGCCTCATCCCTTCGTTCGAATGTCAGGCAAAAACTGAACGTAGTGCCTACCCCCGGCGTGCTTTTCACCCTGATTTCATCCCCTCCCATAGCGCGTACCAAATGGGCGCAGATCACCAGGCCCAATCCCAGTCCGCCGTGTTGGCGGGTGCTGGATCCGTCCACCTGACTAAATGCTTTAAATAGTTTGGCTTGCTCTTCATCGCTTATGCCTATACCGGTATCTCGCACCGAAAAATGTATTTGCGCGATATGGGTGGTTAACTCGCGAAGACGGATATCCAGTACGATTTCTCCTCCTGGAGTAAATTTGACGGCATTACTTAAAAGGTGGGTAAGTATTTTGGCTACACGGACGGAATCACCTACCAAACTGGCAGGGATGTTCTTATCCATGGTGTGATACACCATCAGTTTTTCGTTATTGGGTTTTACGCTTTCGCTCTTCAGTACCACGCCCACCAAATCGGTGAGGTTGAAACGTGAATGACGCAGTATGATTGTCCCTGCATCAATACGAGAAAAATCGAGCAGGTCATTGATGAGGGTCATAAGATTCATGCTCGACGTTTGCATGTTATCCAGATACTCTCGAATCGAATGGGCGCATTCGGGTGATAACTCGGCCAGGTTTCGGTCTTCCCGCATCAGTTCGGTAAAACCAAAAATGGCATTCAATGGTGTGCGTAGTTCATGAAACATATTAGTCATAAACTCTGATTTCACGCGCGCATTTTCTTCTATGGCCTGCTTGGCGGCGATGAGTGCAGCCTCGGTTTTTTTTCTTTCCTGTATATTGCGAAAGGTTCCAGCCACATAATCCCTTCCGGCATTATGCAGTGGGTAGAAAGATATTTCTACCGGGACGGTTTGCCCCGTAGCGGTGGTATGTTCGGTTTGTATGGTGATTGTGCGTTCCTGTTGCAGGCGTATCCAGAATGCCTGCAGATCATCCAGTGAGTAATTCGGATCCCAGTCGGGAAGGCACATAGTGCGCAATTTTGCGAGGGGATAGCCAAAATGACGGATGGCGGATTCATTGGCATAACACAGACGAAAGCCCTGTTCGGGCGACATCAAATGTACGGGGTCACTGGCATGATCCACAAACGATTGCATTAGAAACTGCTGGTTTTCGGCCCGTTTGCGTTCTATGCAAATAATACTTAAATGACTGGCCAGATCGAATAATTCCTGATCTTCAGGGTGTGGTTTTCGGCCTTGACGGTAGTACAGGGTAACAGCACCCAGTACATCGCCCTGGGTTCCTGTAATGGGTTCAGACCAGCACCCCGTAATGTCCAGTGGTTTACCCCAGGCCAAAAATGCTTGTGTTTCAGGGGTGTTTTCTTGTGGGGTATCCGTGATGACGACCGGGCGGTTTTCCAGGATGGCGGTCATACAGGCCGGTTGGCTTATTTGTGATGCTGACGGGCCAAACATATCGACACCCGAAAGATGCAGGCAATCGTTGCACAGATTGGCACTTTCCTGGGTTTCGTGATGCACCACCAGGCATCGCACATAATCATGTGAGTCGTTGGGCGGGGAGAGATCAATATCGTTACGATCAACGATGAAAAACGAACCCAATACCCCTATTTGTCCGGCTTCTATTCTGTGGATAATATGCTCCAGGACTTCAATCAGCGGAGCGTTGCGAGCCAGGTCTTCCAGGATTTGGCGGCGGGTTTTGAGTATCTCGTCAAACGGGGTTTTGGTTATTCCTTTATGAGATATGCTCCGGATTAGAACGAGAAATAATACTGCCGTCAGCATCAAGGCGAGGAATGGCCAGTAGGGATTCATGCGAACCTCCCGTCAGTGGTGTTCGCAAGAGGTGCCAGCTCGGGCGAGTGGCGAGTGGCGAGTGGCGAGTGGCGAGTGGCGAGTGGCGAGTGGCGAGTGGGTATTATATTCATGGTTATATTCATGCGTCAACCTATATTAACCAAACACATTGTTTTGCTTGAATTGATGTATTAGCTTCTGACATGAATCGGCCCTGATCCAGGGGCCAGGTTCGGTCATGGGTTGATGCAGATAATCAGAATATCCCGGTAATGTAGCTAATAATTTCTCGCTCTCCATGGATAGAAACGCCATGCTCCAGTCAGGAAACTTTCTTGCCTGCTCTTCGCCACTCAGCAACCGGTAGATAT
>JBPCSC010000513.1:0-4401 GCA_051007495.1 Methylococcaceae bacterium
TGTCGACACCGGCAAAAAAATGATTGATGCGATGATCGGCGATGACCTTGCGGTAGAAAATGTTGACGGCAGCATCTACAGCGGCTGCTCCGCCCAGGCGTTCGTAGAGGCTGGCGTTTGGGGTGTTCTGTGTGGTGTCGGTCATGATGGTCTCCTGTGGATAGTGGGTGTTTAAGCCGGGTTCGTGTCTGCATCAAAGTACGCATACTTGAACCCGGCTCGACTCATAGCACCAGTTATGCCAGAGACTAACACCCATGCAGACCTCATAAGTGACAGGGATCGCAGGAGTTTTTGTTGTTGATATGACAGCAAACGATTGAAATTCATGGTGAATCACACTAGACACCGATAAAAACAAAACTTGTTACAGACCCTTATCCCAAGCCCTGCGCCACTAGTAAAACCAGAAAAAACAAGGTTTTACCAATCCTGTAGCCATACCTGTTCGGTTAGCTTTCCTCACACAAATGCTTAATTTGTGTGTGAGTCGAGTACAGATTTTTAGTGTTGTTATAATGACGGCATAAAGAGTCAATAAGACAGCAAAGCCGACCAACATCCGCATTCATAACCACAAGACCACCACCAAGTCCCCATACCCGGATATAGAAGAAGCCATTCGCGCTGCCGTGCTGAATTTGACCGCCAGCGTTTCAGCCAAGGAGCGTTTTCAACGGTTTCTTGACCTGTTCTCTGAAGTCACCGGCAACAAAGCTTGTGCTTTGTTGCGCTTTCAGGACGGGGTGTTGATGCCGGTTGCCATGCGAGGATTGTCAGCGGAAGTGATGGGGCGTGGTTTTAAACCGGAGGATCACCCACGTCTGGCGGCCATAATTGCGGCGCGTGAGCCGGTACGATTTCCGGCCAATGATCCGCGTCCTGATCCTTATGACGGTTTGCTTGAGGATGATCCGGGTCGGAAGCTGCCGGTGCACGCCTGTCTGGGATGTGGTTTGTATACTGAAGATACTTTGCTGGGGGTTTTATCAGCCGACGCCCTTGAGGCTGATGCATTCGAAGCCGTAGATGATTATGTCTTTAGAGTATTTGCTGCCATTGCTACGGTCGCCTTGCGGCATGAGACGTACATTCTTGCGTTAGAGGCATTGGCCCAACATCGCGGGCGGGTTGCCGCCGAACTGGTAGCCGAGGCCTTGGAGCGATCACAACCTTTACTGGGGGAAAGTCCTGTCATGCAGGCTTTGGAACGTGAAATGGATATCGTGGCGCGTTCCGATTTGACGGTATTGCTGATGGGCGAAACCGGTGTGGGCAAGGAGGTATTGGCCCGTATGCTCCATGCTCGCTCTTGTCGGGCCGATCAGGCATTGGTGCACGTCAATTGCGCGGCCTTGCCTGAATCTCTTGTCGAAAGCGAACTGTTTGGACATACCAAGGGGGCGTTCACCGGGGCCAGCAGCGAGCGTATGGGTAAATTCGAGCTGGCTGCCGGGGGCACTTTGTTTCTCGATGAAGTGGGAGAACTGCCCTTGAGTGTGCAGGCGAAGCTGCTTCGTGCGGTGCAGTTTGGTGAGATTCAGCGTGTGGGTTCGGATAAGGGGCTAATGGTTGATGTTCGCATTATTGCGGCCACTAACCGAACACTGGCCGAGGAAGTGAAGGCGGGTCGCTTTCGGGCGGATTTGTATCATCGCTTGAGCGTGTACCCCTTGCAGGTTCCTGCCCTGCGAGAACGCCGGGAAGATATTCCAGTTCTGGCTGGATTATTTTTGGAATCTTCCCGAGTAAAACTGGGCCTCCGCCAATCCAGCTTGAGTCCGAGCGCGCTAAGAGTGCTTTCAGCCTACGATTGGCCTGGTAATGTCAGGGAGTTGGAACACGTCATATTGAGGGGGGCTTTGCGGGCAGCGGCCAGGCAGCCTGAGCGGGTGAGGCTTGAAGCGACTGACCTGGATGGCCTGGATGTCGGCTGGCAACTAAAACAACCGCTCTCTGCGGAAATCGGCCTGGCCGAAGCCGTGGCTGAGTTTCAGCGTGGGTTTATTCGGGATCGACTAGACACCTATAGAGGCAATTGGGCTGAAACGGCTCGGAGCTTAGGGTTGGATCGGGGGAATTTGCATCGATTGGCCCGGCGTTTGGGCCTGAAATCGGGGTAGTTTGCGAGTGTTTTTTTTGACGTGGCCTGGAACGACTGTGCGGAACGCTCGTTCCTGGCTGTGCGGGCAGGCTTTAGTTGACTACCCTATGGCCGCGATTACGTAAGCAGTTCATGTAGGCCCGCTTGTACTGTTCGTCACCGGATACTCCAGACTGGGCGGCCCCGCCGATACCCCCGGCAGCGGCCCCCAAGGCCGCACCCGTGCCGGCATTGCCGGCTATGGCACCGAGTGCTGCTCCTGCCGCGCCACCGATCAGGCCGCCTGCCAAGGCACCTTTATCCGATTCGCCGGCCGCGTTACCCGCTTGGTGGGCCAAGGCTTTGCATTCCTGCATATCCTGTTGCAGGTTCATGGCGTTGGGGTCGTTGTAAGTATCTACCGTCGGCTGCCATCCGCTGTAGGTGGCGCAGGCGGACACCGTGATGGCCAGCATCAGGGTGATCAGTTTGGTTGTAGTGTTCATGGATAACATATCTCCCAATAATGTTGAAAGGCTGAGTAAAAAAGGCGGCGAAGTATAAGCCCGGTTTGCACTCAGGCTCAAACCTCTAGCCTACTAGTGCCTCGCCACGAGCGAGTCGCGGAAGGTGTCCACCAATACCGACGGCGTAACGCATAGCCGCTTTTTTGGCTGGATTGATTCGCTCGGCCCATTCCAGTCCAGCGTTGCGTAGCCATCTGAGAGGGGGGTTGGTGTTACCGAAAACCCGGAAAAACATATCCATGGTCGTCATCATGATGAGATTGTTATGTCTGCACAGGGACTCATAACGACCCAGCACGGCAAGACTGCCAATGTCCCGACCTTGGTTGTGCGCCTCGATTAAAACTTCGGCCAAAGCCGCTGCATCCAGCAAACCAATGTTGACGCCTTGTCCTGCCAGGGGATGAATCATGTGGGCTGCATCGCCTGCCAGTGCAATCCCTTCTTTCGCATAACTCAATGCGTGTTGCCTGCGTAGGGGGAAGCTCCCCACGGCACTGATCTGATCAATGGAACCCAGGCAGGAAGGAAAGCACTTTTCGACTTCTCGCAGCAAATCGTGGGTTTGAAGGCTACGCAACTGCTTGACGCGATCTGGCGTTTCATACCAAACCAGCGAAGCGTGAGGCCCATCAAGAGGCAAGAAAGCCAGTGGCCCTCGCGGAGTAAATTGCTGCCAAGTGATGTCCTGCTGACCATAACCCGTATCCACGGTCATTACCAATGCGTGTTGAGGATAATCCCAACCGCTAACACCCAGGCCTGCACTCTGGCGAGTTTTGGAATGACCGCCATCAGCGGCTACCAGTAACCGGGCGGTCAGGGTAATTCCGCTTTCGAGGGTAACACTAGACTGAGCGGGCGCGTACTCTACGTGGACGGGTTTGTCAGACAGATACAACTTTACATTCTCGAATGCGGCCAAACGATCCAGCAAGGCCCACTGTATGATTCGGTTCTCCACAATAAAGCCCAGGGCGGGTTCGGCGATATCATCACTACGAAATTCCACATTCCCGCTTCCCTCCCAGACTCTCATGCGGCGAAAAGGGCAAAACCTGCGCTGGACGATCCCTGACCAGGCTCCTATGGTCTTCAGTATGCTGGTCGAAGCCAGGCTGAGAGCCGACACTCTGAGGTCGTGAGTCTGGCTGGGTTCGAAGGGGTTTGGGGGGGATTCTTCTAAAACGGCCACTTTTAACCCACTGCCTCCGAGGGCGCAGCCCAAACACGCGCCCACCATGCCACCACCGACAATCACTACGTCGTATACGTTTTTACTCATCAATAAACTCCGGATAGATCAGTACAGACCGGCGATCCGTACGGGAATAAAGTAACCAAACCGTTTTTGGGAAGCCCAAACACGCGACAACAAGACAGGTAATGTTAACCCGAAAGAGTCCAAAATCGGGGTGCGATGGAGGCGTAAACGACCGTTCGCAGCGGCTAAAAATGGTCATTAAACCCGACTGGCTAGACCATTGAAAAAGGATAAAAAAAACGCAATTGACGATCCATAAAATAAGTTGATGGATTGTCTCATATTTCTTGACAAGCCAAGTCGGGGTGATAGACTGCGCGGCACTCGAAGGAGCGGGTATCCGTGGGCCGCAAAGGCTTGCGGGGGGGTTAGTGACAACCCAGGCTGAACCGGTGCGTCAATGCGCACCTAACACAACAAATCAATCAATGAGGTTACTACAATGGCTGCAACAACTGCAGGCGTAGCGGCACAAGAAGCACCGCTGCTCGACACTAAATGGCTGGCATTCGCGTTCACCATCTACA
>JBPCSC010000514.1:0-2050 GCA_051007495.1 Methylococcaceae bacterium
TGGTAATCCTAATCTGGTGGATGCAACCGGTAATAAGGTTGATACCGCCTTCCCGATTACCGTTCCGGCTTATACAAAATACGATATTGATCCTATCACCGGAAAGAAATCAATTTCCTACGGAGGGGCTTATGGCCGTCTTGGCACCGATGCCGCCGGGCGTTATCTGATGTCGAATGCCCTGGACGGTTTACAGACGCTAGGTCGACAGCGCATACGTAATGAAAGTCCGGCCTGGTATGGTAATGTCAACTGGCATTTGACCGATGCATTGACGCTCAATACCGGGGTAAGAACAACTTATGAAGATCGGGTCACCGAAGGCTACAAACGTATTACCGACGATGGCTATGCCCGCTTGCTCAATCCCAGTGTATCCAGTTTTGGCCTACGAATGGGTGGATTCGATTCCGTCTATAACTCAGCCCCCAACGCGGGAACAAAAGGCTATTACGCTACGGGTTCTGATGGCTTATGGCATAGCTATAATTATGATGGAAAATTTGATTCAGCCGTTGATTTCAATACCTATGTAGTCAATAACAAGATCGTCGAAAAAGAAGCCTGGATCAAGGCAGGAAAACCGGCTACAGCCAATAGTTATGCCACTAACGATGCTTTTTACACTAACGGATTGAAATCAGGACTGGGTACTGATGTAAGCCAGGCATCCGGCAGTCCGGGGCAAAGCGATATTACCCGGGTTACCGTATCCACTACCGCCCTGACGACCGATAAGGAACATTATGCCGATGCACTGAAACAGGCGAATCTGGCGGCATTGCGTTATTTTGGAAAGAAAACCACAACCGATGCCACCACCGGAGTAACAACCCAGGCCTGGGATCAGTTATCCACGGCGCAGAAACGGCAGATTGCCGATGCCCAGAATATGCGTAAAGGGCAATTAGGGCCTATTTACAATACCGTAAATGCCGACCCATTCAGAAAACTGCAACTCACTTCAGTGATTAGCCCAAGTTATAAACTCGACGAGAATATGACCGCTTATGCCACCTGGCAACACGGTGAAAAAGCCGGTATCGCTCAAATCACCAACGGCATTTCCACTCTGGCCAAGCCGGAAGTGACTGAGTCCTATGAAGTCGGGTTGAAATCCTTCTTCCTTGACAAAACCCTGACATTAAATAGCGATGTGTTCTTCACCGACATTTCCGACTATCAACAAGCGGTTCAGGTACTGGATGGTTATACTACCGCACTGATCAACGACGGAACCAATTACTACACCAATGCCACTCTTAATGCGAATCGGGTGAATGCCTGGGGAGTTGAATTCGATGGAAACTATACCGGTATACCCAGAACCTCCCTGCGCTTCTCCGGGGCCTATAACGATGCCTGGTATCAGTCATTCAAGAATGCGCCTTTGTCGCCAGAAATCGACCCCGCAACACCAGAAGCCCGAAACAATCCCTTTCAGGATTTGAGTGGCAAAACCCTGCCGGGTGCTTCCAAGTTCAGTTTCAATGTCGGTGGCGAATACCGCCATCCGGCTTTCGATAATTTTGAAGCCCACACGGCACTCAATTATGCCTTCCAGACCGGATACAACGCCGATTTGACCCTATCCCGACTGGGTTGGGTAAATGGGTATGGTGTAGCTGATTTCGCAATCGGACTAGGACGTAAAAACAAAACCATAGACGTGAGTTTCCTGGTGAGAAACCTGTTTGATAATCGCCCATTGGCAGAATCGGCATCCACGGCCATATTGCAGACGGCTCCACGCTGGTACGGCGTAGTATTGAGCGGTCAATTCTGATGAGCACTCAATAGAAGCAAAACGCAATCAGCTGTTTGAGACCCCTCTTTTCACGATGAGAGTAGACCCCCTTGGCCCGGATATAAAAACCCCGGGCTTTTTTTTCAGGGAAACCCATGATCTCACTATACCCATCAAAACTATTGGCAGTGATGCTGATATTCATTAGCCCTGTCGTCGTTGAAGCTGCGAGTCTGATGAATTATCAGGGACAATTAACCGAGGCTGACGGGACACCGGTTTCAGGTATTCATAAACTCTCGT
>JBPCSC010000515.1:0-6058 GCA_051007495.1 Methylococcaceae bacterium
ACTCTGTATTGGCCGACGCCCCCGAACTGTGTCGGTTAATATATTATCAATGTCTCCAATGAACATGTTTCTTTTTTTATCTACAATTAACGTCTATTAACAAAACAGGAAAACCGATGAAAAAAATACTTGCACGAACCATTCTGATGCTGGGAATGGCTGTTCCGTTATCAATGGCGTTTACGCAATGTACCTCCCGGACAACCGAGGAAATTAATCTTAACAAAAGTAAAAACCGCGAGTTTTTGGTTGAAAACGGTAAACGAGCGGAAATCACTACTAGAGCGAGTGGACTGCAATACCAGATTATTAACGAGGGGACGGGTACGAAACCCACTGGAACCGACTTCGTAACGGTAAATTATACCGGTAGCCTCATATCCGGTCAGATATTCGACCAAGGAGAAAATATCGGTTTTCCTCTGAACGGTGTGATTCCGGGATGGACTGAGGGATTGCAACTGATGAATCAGGGAGCAAGTTTCAGATTTTATATACCGTCTGATCTGGCGTATGGGGATAGGGGCATAGGAAAGGTCATTCCACCCGATTCAACCCTGATATTTGATGTGGAGTTGGTCGGCATCGGGCGGTGATGGGTATGAAGGTCTGGATCAGACAATCTCAAAAAGTATATGGAAGTTAGCAATTTCAAGTATTTTCTGGATGGTCTGATTCGGGTTGGTAAGGCGTACTCTTTCCTTTTCGTTGCCGGCTTTTTCCAATAACAGCAATAGCATTCCAAGAGCAGCACTGTCCATATAATCAGAATCCTTCAAATCCACCACATAATATTGAACCCTGTCATCTATTTTCTCGATAATGTCCCTGAACTGCTGGTGGAGGTTGAAATCAAAGCGTCCCTGGATGTTAATGGTTATTGTGGCTTCTCTCTCGTTGAGTTGGGTAGTGATGGACATGGGTAGTACCTTAATAAAAGTTAAAAAAGTCGGAAGTATTAGAAAAACTCTACGTCACCTTCTTCCAGATCATGCTGTAATACCGCATGAGTAAGCGTGCTGGTATCGCGCTGCCTTTTAATGGTGTAAAAATGATTTAGCTCCGCGTAGAGATGGTCAATTGAGTTTTTGTCCCGCGTATCCAGATCAATAATCGCATGACTGCGCTGCATCAGTGATTCTATCTGAGACAGGTTGTCTTGGGTGCGCTCCAGTATCTGTCTGCCTATATCTTCAAATTGAAGTGCTCGTATGGCATCAGATACACTGTTGTCTATGCTGTTATTGATGACGGATATCTTTTCCAGACCATCCTCAAGCATAGTATTGAGCTTTCTGATATCCGTCATCATGGTTTCAACACCCACTTTCATCTGTATGGTTTCGTTAATATCCTGAGAAGCCATTATTTTCATCATATTTTTTGCTTCAAGAATTCGTCCTCTGGAATCGGTTACTACGCATTTTATTTCTTCACTGAAGCGGTTGGAATATTTTGACAGATTCCTGACTTCCTCGGCGACCACTGCAAAACCACGTCCCGCATCTCCCGCTCTGGCCGCTTCAATAGCGGCATTCAATGCCAGCAGATTGGTTTGATCTGCTATGTTTCTGACGTCCTGGAGTAATTTCTCAATGCGGTTCATCCTGTCATTAATATCCTCAATCAGATTAACCATCTGCATACTGTTTTTGCTGATCATCACCACGTAATTGACAAAGAAATTCAGAACGGTTTCTGTTTGTTCTACCAATTGGGTAAACGTAATTTTGCTCTCTGATAAACTACTGTTTTGATTCGCATTGGCAATGTCTCCCAAAAGTTGCTTGAGCAAATTGGTTTGATGGCCAGAAAGATCATAAATACCATTGAAGCTATCACTCAGTGTCGCCACTGCATCCGCTACTACTGATTTTATTTGTAGTATATCCAGCGAGGCTTTGTGTAATCCCTGTTCTGCATAAGTACTGGTCTCTTGCCAGTATTTCAGTCTGAGCGAATCCCCCTCATCATCATCAAAGGTCAGGGACTCATCGGGCTTGACGATTTCTCTATTACAGTTAAAACCCGCAGCTATAATCCAGGCCAGCATCTGGCCTGCACACAAAAAAGTAGCCGTAACTGAATGTGTTTCGATATAAATTACCGGGGTAATCAGCACACTGATGAGAACAACCAAGCCATACCGACTAAACAAGTGCTGTATCATGAGTTTAGCTGACCAAGTAATGCAAGTATTTTTGAAGGGATTTTCCCAAGTGGTAACACGTAGTCTGCTGCCCCCAGTCTATGAGCTTCACCCGGCATACCCCAGACGATGGAGGTATGTTCGTCTTGTACCATCGTTGAGGCCCCGGCATCATGCATTATTTTGAGGCCCAGTGCTCCGTCCGCACCCATACCAGTCAGTAATATACCCAGGCATCGGGAACCAAAAACTTCTGATACGGAATAAAACATGACATCGACTGAAGGTTTATGTCGGTTGACGGGTTTCCCGTTATCCAGTTCGATGATATGGCGAGTACGTTCTTTGCGTTTAACCCGCAGGTGTTGCCCACCAGGAGCAATGTAAATGTTTCCTGATTCTAAAACCATTCCATTTTCAGCCAACTGCGCCCGCATTTGACTCGATCTGTCTACGTGACGGGCAAACGACGCGCTAAAGGCCAGTGGCAAATGCTGACTAATGAGTATGGGGGGAGTCTCTGAGGGTAGATTACAAACTACTTGCTTGATGGCTTCTGTTCCCCCTGTTGAGGCACCTACCGCAATTACGATGCTGGGGTGTGTATTGGCTTTTACAGTAGTTTTTATTATCTCAGTAGAGGGGTTTGCGTTAGGGTTCGGATTTAATAATTCCATGCCACTCAGGCTGTATTCTCTGACGCGACTGGCAGATGCGATTCTGATTTTGCTGATCAGTTCGCGTGCATAATGTTCCAACTCATATCCGGTATTCAATTCGGGTTTGGGTATAAAATCAACGGCACCATTGGCCAAGGCCTGCATGGTGATATCGGCCCCTTCTTGTGTCAGGCTGGATAACATGATTACAGGCATGGGCCGCAAACGCATCAAATTACTCAAAAAAGTAAGTCCGTTCATGCGCGGCATTTCAATATCCAGTGTAAGGACATCAGGATTTAATCGCTTAATCTTGTCACGCGCATCGTATGGGTCACTCGCAGTACCGACCACCTCTATATCAGGTGCTGAACTGAGTATCTGGGTTAAAAGATTCCGCATCAGGGCGGAATCATCAACGATGAGAGTTTTGATTTTGGGCATCGGCTTGTATGGTCAGAACAGTTCGATGTCGCCTTCTACGGGTATATTGTCCATTGATTTGGTGTATACCAGTTCGAGATTGACGATTTTATCCACATTGGTGTCGCGGAGTTTTTTGACGCGGGCTCTGCCGGTTGCCGGGCAAAACAAGACTTTACGGGGATATACATCACCGACATCCTGTGAGACTACCCGCAAGCCTTCGCGCTCAAGATACCCAAATATAAATTCTATATTCTTCTTGCCTATGTCAGACATGGCATTCATGACCCGCCCACCTCCAAATACTTTTACTTCCAGAAACCCGCGTCTACCCCCAAACTTGAGTATGGTATTGATCAAATACTCCATCGCAAAGTTACCGTATCGGGTTGATGTGCCGATAATTACACTG
Organism: Methylococcaceae bacterium; assembly: GCA_051007495.1. GTDB lineage: Bacteria > Pseudomonadota > Gammaproteobacteria > Methylococcales > Methylococcaceae > CAIVXW01. The sequence continues at coordinate 3,647 of JBPCSC010000515.1, forward strand.
GATTCTGCATCAAGACGCTCTTGGCTGATCAAGGGCAGCATGAAATGATTCATACCACCAACTCCGGTTTTTATGTCCCTGACACATACGGCAATGCAAGAACCAAGAACGGTGAAGATCTGTTCATTGTTGGTCGTGACATAAAACTCACCCGGTAGTATCTTGGCTTCGGCAATATGATCCTTTTCATTCCATCGCCTGCGTATCGATTCAAACCCCTGCAGGCAGGGATCAAGCAGTGTCCTGGACGACATTTGTGTTACTCATTAAGACGGCGATAAATAGTGTTTCCAAGACCCGTAAACCGGTCGCAAATATTATGCAGCGATTCAGAATGTCCTATGATAAGGTGCTGATCCGGAAGTATAAGGTCAGCAAAGCGGTTGATTATGCTGGCCTTGGTTGCGTGGTCGAAATAGATCAACACATTGCGGCAAAATATGACATCGAACGGCCCACTCAACCTCCATGTATTGATCAGATTTAATTGCCTGAACGTTATAAAACTGGCCAATTCCGATTTTACCCGAACCTGACCGACTGGACTGCTTCGGTTTTTCTGAAACCATCGTTTTATTCTATCTTTATCTATCCCTTCCAATCGGTCCTGAGTATAGATACCACTGCTCGCTTTAGCTAGAACCTGAGTATCCAGATCCGTAGCCAGTATTTTTACGTTCCAGGCTCCCGGATGGATGCCGTTTTCCAGCAGGGTAATCGCTATTGAATAAGGTTCTTCCCCCGTGGAACATCCGGCTGACCAGATGCGTATACGGTTATTTTGGTTTTTGCGTCGTTTTATTTCGGGTATTATCTGTTGGGTTAGATAATCGAAATGATGGTTTTCTCTGAAAAATGAGGTCAGATTTGTCGTGATTGAGTTAATAAATTCGGTGAATTCACTGTCATGGTGATGCCTGAGATAGTGACAATACGCCTTGAAATTGGGTAACTTGAGCAAGCGGATCCGTTTGGCCAGGCGGCAATAAAACATATCGAATTTGTCATCCGGTACTTTAATGCCGGAATGTTCGTACGACAAGGTTCGCAAGTGATTAAAATCATCCCAGGTAAATTCAAACTCTCGCATGCAGTTTATTCTCTCAGTGACCTCACCGTTTTGCTGAGGCAGGGGGTAGTCCGGGCAAACAAAACCTCACCTGGGCCGATTGCCAGCAGTGTGTAGTATTGGGTGGCTACGATGGATTTTGATTTGACCAGGTGATCGAATTAAGTATTTTCCCGTTCCCTGGGACAACCGTTTAAGCTCAAGGTGGTTTATAGTATTGTCCGTGGGCACAATTAAGACACAGGCAATCCAAATAACCGACTTATTCCCAATAGTCGGCAGGCGGTAAGAAAGTATTGGGAAGGCTCATGCAGGGTAATGGATTTGTTTCGTTGTCTCGCAGATATAAAGAGTATGGCCAGTAGTTGCAGGCTGGCTGTGTCTATGGTTTCAATCAGCGAAGCATCTACGTGGATAGGACCCAGTCTGCCAAAATGATGCTTAATTTCATCGTGCAGAAATTTGACGGTTTCTACCGTTTGTGACGCTGGAAGCTTGATGACTTCTTCATAAATCTCTGTTTTCATAAGCGGCCTGGGTATATAACGGTAGTTTATTTTGTATCCGGCATAAAGTGGAGGCTTTTCCGGGAAGACTGGGGCTGTTGCAGTGAGGATAGTGTTATCACTTATACTGCCTGCAAACTGCCTTCCAGTCGGATTAAATCATCGGGAGCCAGTAACCGGTCGGTATTCAGTAACATGACCATGTGCTCTCCTGTTACCATGCCCATAATGTATTCAATGTGTATATGAGTACCCAATTGTGGCATCGGTTGAACAGTGCTGTCGTTTACATCCATGACATCAGATACGGTATCCACCACAATACCTACAGTGTGTACCGTTTGCTTGCCTGTTACGGAGAGTATAATGACTACCGTGGTCGGCCCGTAAATGATGGGTTCCAGACCAAAGCGTATTCGCAAGTCAATTATCGGTAATATCGCGCCTCTTAACTCCATTACCCCTTTAATAAAGGCTGGCGTATCGGGTATTTCCCTGACAGGCTGCCAGCCTCTTATCTCCTGAACCTTCAGTATATCGACCCCATAGTATTCTCCGGCCAACTCAAAACTGAGGTATTGTGCGACCGGACGGTGAGCCTGCCCCGAGGTCATGCTGAATGGTTCAGGCACTTAGAAATCCTCCCATTCGTCATCATCTGCGGCCTGCGTCTGCGTTGGCATTTTGCTGTTCATGGCGGAGGCAGATTTTGAACGCCCGCCCGATTTTGAATGCGGCGTAGAAGAGGCATCAGCGTAGCGGCCACGATCGCTTAAATCAGCACCACGAGATTCAGATTGACTGTCGTGGGTTTTAAAGAAGGATAGAAGCCTGACC
>JBPCSC010000516.1:0-1148 GCA_051007495.1 Methylococcaceae bacterium
CACCCGGGCCGATGCGCAGCCCAATTCGCTTGCGGGCTTATCCAGGTGAGCATCCGAATACCCTCCCCGCGCCTGAGGTTCATGCCGAACAAATCATCCGCCTGCTCGGCCCACTAACTGTTATCAACACGCACTGATCACTGGAGCCCCATTATGTCCATGCTTGGTTACGGCCGCGAAAGCATTAGCCTGCAACGGGACGTCAACGTCGTGCGCATTCCCGACGGCACCCCGGACACCCTCACCAAAGACCATATCGTCACGCTCACCCAGTCACTGGGTGGCAACTTCACGGTACTCGACGAAACGGGCAACATGGTCCGGATTGCCGGCGAGGATGCGGATGCCATCGGCAAGGAACCCCCGATCCACACTAATATCGTCAGCGGTACCGACGCCGAATCCGTTGAAAAAAACGTGTGGGAAGTCCTGCGCACCATCTATGATCCGGAAATTCCGGTCAACATCGTTGAACTGGGACTGATCTACCACTGTGGGGTGAAACCGCTGGATTCTGGCAAGAATGACATACACATCATCATGACCCTGACTGCACCCGGTTGCGGTATGGGGCCGGTCCTGCAATACGACGCTGAAGCTGCCGTCAAAAGCCTGCCGGGCGTCAATCAGGTCCGTGTAGAGGTTGTTTTCGATCCACCCTGGTCGCGGGATCGGATGTCGGAAGTAGCGCAATTGCAGTTGGGGATGCTCTGAGCCGCCTGCCCTAACGACCCACTCTCGGCCAGGCAATCAGCAAAGCTAAAAGCGTGCACCCTGCCGCCGCCGTGAACACCCAGGCCGGCCCCCAGGTCAGCCAATATTCCCCGCTGTAAAGACTACCGAGAGCGCCGCCGAGGCCATAGCAGATCGCGCTGTAAAGCGACTGGCCCTTGGCGTGATGAGGGCCCTGAAAGTTGCGGTGGACAATATGCACGGCGGCCGCATGGGCGCACCCAAAAGTAGCCGCGTGCAGTAACTGGGCAAGTATCAGCACACTCAAGCTTTCTATTCCCCAGCCAATCAGCAGCCAGCGGAGGACGCCTAAACACAAACTCCCCAGAAACAGCGTACGGAGACTAATAACGTGATAGATCCTCGGCAGAGTATGAAACAGGATGATTTCGGCCAGTACGCCCAAGGCCCAGAGG
>JBPCSC010000517.1:0-1452 GCA_051007495.1 Methylococcaceae bacterium
TGTATTAACATCAAGTTTTTTTGCATCAAACAACCATAATAATGGCGATATCATGACGTAATACATAATGGTATCAATAAGTATATAATCAACTGTTGATGCCCATAATCTTGACCAGAAACCAACATAAATATCAGGAGTATCAATAACCTCTTGTTTGGCTTCAATATCATTATTTAAGTGCTTATCATCTTCCTTTACCTTATTCACTTCATCCCCCATGCTCAACTGCTCCTGAAACTCTCGCATGGATTGCGGGCGGATATTGGCTCTTACGGACAATCCTCTCACTATCGCTTGGGCGGCATAAGGAGAAAGATTGGGTGCGATTTGTTGTGGAGATTTTAGTTCGTCGTGTTCTGAACGTTCTATGGCCTCAGGCGGCACGGTTCCGGTGACCATTTCATACAATACTGCGGCACAGGCATAGATATCCGTCCACGGGCCTTGTTCGCCTTTGCGCTGATATTGCTCGAACGGTGCATAACCGGGAGTTAATACCACGGACAGACTACGACTGCGTTCACCCATGGCGTTACGCGCCGCGCCAAAGTCCAATAATATCGGGCGGCCTTGTTGGGTGATGTATATGTTTTGGGGTTTGACATCGCGGTGCAGAACGCCTTTGTCATGCACTTCGCGTAAACCATCGAGTATCGGCATGAGCAGGTCTAAAGCGGTTTGCTCGCTGAGTTTGCCGTTTTGTTTGAGGTATTCGGCCAGGGTAATGCCGTGGTAGTAATCCATGACCAAATAAGCCGTGCCGTTTTCTTCAAAGACGTTACGAATACGGACGACATGGGCATGGTCGAAACGGGCCAGGGTGCGGGCTTCCTGAAGGAATTGTTCCAGGCCGTAGCGAAACGAGTCGGCATCTGCGGCAGAATGGGCAGCAATGGTGAGATACCCGGTATCGCGCCCCGCCAGATCACGGGGTAGATATTCCTTGATGGCGACTAATACTTCCAGGCGAATATCCCAGGCCAGGTAGGTAATGCCAAACCCACCCGGTTTGCCCAGGATTTTGCCGATCAGGTATTGGCCATTTAATACAGTACGATGCGGGAGTGGCAACGGCCCGCGTTTAAGGGATTCGTCGTAGCCACAGTGCGGACAGATAGTTTGATTGCCTTTATCTTTGAAGCAACCAGGACATAAGATTGCTGTATTCATCACGTTATTCCTCCCCTGTGAAAGTAGTTTATTTGATGCGGTTCAGGTTTTTCTGCATGGTGCGGTGGTGCGAATGAATTCGCACGTTTGTTGTACCGCCTTTAGGCGGAATCAGTAGCCCCGGCATCCTGCCTGGAGCGGCCAGTTAGTTTGTAGTCCCGCCTTCAGGCGGGTCGCTAGTATAGCCAGGAAACAGCATGCTGCGCCGGAGTTTTCCAATTTCGGGCGGTGGTGGGCCTGGAATGGAAACAACAGCGCGTTGTTGTGTTTTTATTAAAA
>JBPCSC010000518.1:0-2692 GCA_051007495.1 Methylococcaceae bacterium
CCGATCACCCACGAGGTGCATACGGCACACACGATGAACCGGGTGCCACTGGTGTACAGAGGCCGGCGGCCAGCAGCACTTGCCGCCGAGGGCGATCTGGCTGATGTCGCACCCACCCTGCTTGATCTTTTGGGCATGGAAAAACCATCTGAAATGACAGGATGCTCCCTGCTTGAATCGGGAGCCAACACCCCTTGATCTACCGCCTGCTGCTGGTGTTCAGCTTGATGCCCGGTATGGTTGTGGCGGAAACCTGGCCCGGAGCCGCCAACGATTCGGAATTGGCTGACATCAAAGAAAAACTAAAAACCATTCAGGAATCCAGAGACAGTCTGGAATCTCGAAAGCTGGCATTGACCGAACAACTCAGCGTAATTGAACGTCGTTATGGTCGTCTAGCCCGCAGCCGAGGTGAATTGGAGAGTCAGGTCAAGATTCATGGCAAAAGGATCACCGAACTAAAACATCGAGCACAGCACCTGCTTGATGAGGTTGAGGTTCAACATCAGGGACTGGCCGCGCAGTCTCGTGCGGCTTATGCGGCGGGTCATCAGGAATGGCTAAAGCTGATCATCAATTCCGATGACCCCGCCCGACTCAGCCGGATTCTGGCATACTACAACTATCTGAATCGTTCCCGATCGCGCTTGATTGGTGACATGCAGACCGAACTGATCGAATCACGCCGACTTCAAGACGAACTGTCTCAGGAAATAGAACAGTTAAGGCAGTCACAAACCGACCTCGCTAACGAAGAAACCGAACTGCAGAAATCCCGCCAGGCTCGACGACAGGTTCTCAGCGAACTGGAACGAGGCATCATTAACCAGGATGCTCAAATTAAACGACTACAGGAAAATGAACAAAGGCTCCAGCGTTTGCTGGCCTCCATTCAAACTGAAGAAGAATCGGGTACTCCCTCTACGGAGTCTCTGGAAAGCGGGTCTCTAGCGAAAAACCGGCAAAATTCCTGCCCGGTTAGAGGGCGGGTGGTGGAACAATTCGGCAGCTCCCGTAACGGCGGTCGTCATGGCGGAATTCTTATCGCGGCCCACGAGGGCACGCCGGTACGAGCCATTTCTGACGGTCGAGTAGCCTTTTCAGACTGGCTCCGAGGGTACGGTCTGATCACCATAGTCGATCACGGCGACTCCTACATGAGCCTCTACGCCTACAACCAGAGTCTTTACAAAAATGTGGGCGACAAGGTTCTGGCTGGTGAAATTATCGCCACCGTAGGTGTCAGTGGTGGGCGACCTGAACCTGGCCTGTTTTTCGGTATCAGAGAAAAAGGCAAACCGGTGAATCCATTGACCTGGTGCAATCCGGATGAATGAAAAAAATGCCCGCATACAATTAAGGGATCGTATGCAAACATTTGATCCAGTAACAATTTGAAGCTTTTGCTTGCAGATGGAAAAATTTATGTTTCGACAAAGAAATACCCCGTTTTTTGTTTTAGGCGCGTTGCTCGGCATCCTGGCAGGAACCGGCGCGAGCGTAGTAGCCGGGCGCGAAACTACGCCGCCCATCACCAATAACATCCCTTTCGAAGGACTCAAAACCTTCTCCGAGGTCTACGGCCGGATACGGCAGGATTACGTCGAACCGGTAACCGACGACAAACTTTTGGAAGACGCGATACGAGGAATGTTATCGGGTCTGGATCCTCATTCCGCCTATCTGGATCAGGAGCAATACAACGAACTCAAAGTCGGCACAACGGGCCAATTTGGCGGTTTGGGTATTGAAGTGGGCATGGAAAACGGCTTCGTTAAAGTCATCGCCCCGATTGATGATACGCCCGCCCAAAAAGCGGGGGTCAAGGCCGGAGATCTCATCATCCGACTCGACGACAAGCCGGTAAAGGGCATGAACCTGAACGATGCCGTCAAATCCATGCGTGGTGAGCCGGGCAGTGAAATCATGCTGCCTGTGGTACGTGAGGGACTGGAGCAACCCATCAAGATCAAAATCATACGCGATGTGATCAAGGTCAAGAGCGTCAAGAGTCGGATACTAGAGGATGGCTATGGTTATTTGCGTATCACCAGTTTTCAATCAAAAACCGGCGACAACGTCAATGATGCCCTGAGGGAATTGCAGAAAAGTGCCCCGCTTAAAGGCCTGGTGCTTGATCTGCGTAACAATCCGGGCGGCGTACTGAACGCAGCGGTTTCAGTCAGTGATTCCTTCCTGGAAGATGGCCTGATCGTCTATACCGACGGACGCGTCGAGGATGCCAAAATGAAGTTCAGTGCCACCCCTAACGATCTGCTCCATGGCGCACCTATAGTTGTGCTAATCAATGGCGGTTCGGCTTCTGCGTCCGAAATCGTCGCGGGTGCATTACAGGATCACCGACGCGCCGTCATCATGGGGGAGAAGACCTTCGGCAAAGGATCCGTGCAAACTATCTTGCCCACCAGCAATGGCGGTGCTGTAAAGCTCACCACGGCTCGCTACTACACGCCTTCCGGTCGCTCCATACAAGCCGAAGGCATCACACCTGATGTACCCATATCCAAGGTCAAGCTTGAAATGGCAGCCCAGTCTGAATTCAGCCCGATCAAAGAAGCTGATCTGGCCAATCACCTGGAAAACAGCAAACCCGGCAAGAAATCAGAAACTGGCAAGAACGGCGAAACCAGCGAAGAGGCATTGGCCCTGCAGGATTACCCGCTCAATGAAG
>JBPCSC010000519.1:0-7869 GCA_051007495.1 Methylococcaceae bacterium
AACCCACCGCAATCAACTCAGAATCAAACCCCACTATAAAAAAGCAGTGCCTTACCGCATCAGCGTTGATGTACAGGGTGCCGAGGGGCAGGGGGAATGGTTCTGGTACATTCCGGGGAAATTCCGTTTTTGTCTGAATTGCGGCCAATTACATGAAGCGCACGGCAAAGACATCAATCGTCTGGCCAGTCTTTCCGGCGAAGGTCGCTCGTCGGCCACGACGATTCTGACACTGACGGCACTGCGCCAGTTGTTCAGCGGGGAAGAACCCCCCAAAGGGCATCCTGATCCACGCAAGCTGCTGGGTTTCACCGACAATCGCCAGGATGCCGCCCTGCAAGCCGGCCATTTCAATGATTTCGTATTTCTTCTGACCTTACGCGCCGGCCTGATTGGTGCGTTGCAGAATAATGGCGGCACACTCACTGAAGAACAGTTAGCCGATACGGTGTTCAAGGCACTGGGTTTTGATAGGGATGATCCCGCGACGCGCACCGAATACTTGAGCAACCCCAATCTTATGGGTTCGGCCCTGGATGGGCCCCAGCGCACCTTGCGTAACATCATAGGTTATCGCCTGATGCGCGACCTTCGGCATGGTTGGCGATTCAATAACCCAAACCTCGATCAACTGGGTTTGCTGACGATTGACTACGAAGGGCTTGAACGCTTTTGTGCCGATGCCAGTGCCAGTGTCTTTGCGGATAAAGGCCTGTTGAGCCAACTGGATGCGGCCCACAGAGCGTGCCTGTGCCGACTGCTATTCGATGCGATGCGACGCGGCTTGTGTCTGGAAACCCGCTACCTCGATCCACGCGAACAAGACATGACCAAAACCAGTGCCTTTACTCAACTCAACCAGCGTTGGGCCTTCGCGTCCGATGAGCCACTGGAAACGGCCAAAATGCTCATTTTTGGCAAACGTCCTGAATACAGAGGCAAGCCCAGAACCGACCTGATCACAGGCGGGCCTCGTTCACGTCTGCTGCGCGACATCAAAACGGCAGCGTTCTGGAAAGAAACCTCCTACGCTGGGCAAATCAGCCAGTGGAAAGACGCGGAATGGGTGACGCTGATGGAGGCATTGCTGCAAGCCTCCAGGAATTCTGGCTACGTTAAACTGCATCCGATTGATAAAAACCTGCAAGGCTGGCGTCTGAATGCCTCGGTACTGACCTGGCGTTTGCCTGAGGAGGCCGCCCTGGATGCCGACCCCCGCGTCAATCCATTTTTCCGCGCCCTTTACCTCAACATAGCCGATTTATTACGCCAGCACAGTCACCCCTTGTTTGACTTTGAGGCACAGGAGCATACCGCCCAGGTCGATGCCCGTCGCCGTCAAGTGCTGGAACAGCGTTTCCGCTACACCGAGAAAGACCGCAAAGACTGGGCCGACGACCCCCACCACGAAGCCCCACTGGAACGACTGCCCGTCATGTTCTGTTCCCCCACCATGGAACTGGGCGTTGATATTTCCGCACTCAACACCGTATACCTCCGCAACGTTCCGCCCACACCGGCCAACTACGCCCAGCGCAGTGGTCGAGCCGGTCGATCCGGGCAACAAGCCTTGGTGATTACCTACTGCGCCTCGCTGAGTCCGCATGACCAGTGGTTTTTCCATCATGCCAACGAAATGGTGCATGGTATCGTCCGCGCTCCCACCCTGGATTTAGCCAATCGCGAACTGATCGAGAGCCATTTACAGGCGGTCTGGCTAGCCAATACTCAATTTCCACTGGATGTCAGCATTGCGCCCATGCTCAATCTGGATCAACCAGACAAACCACTGATTGAGTCCTATCACGCGGCACTGAATGATCCGGCGGCCACACAAAGGGCGAAGGACAGTGCCGCCCACGTCATTGCCCAACTGCAAGAGGAGTTGACGGGCAGCGACTGGTTCTCAGCCGATTATGTTCACGAGATTATTGAGCGTGCGCCGCAGGCGTTTTCCGAAGCCTTGACGCGCTGGAGGCTGTTGTTCGATGCCACCCGCACTCAAATGGAGATGGCCGATCACATCATCAAAAGTCATACCGCAACCTCCAGCGAGCGTCAGAATGCTCAACGCCGTTATGCTGATGCCACCCGGCAATACGCCGTCTTGCTCAAAACAGGCAACACCCAAAACACTGACTTCTACTCCTACCGTTATCTGGCCAGTCAGGGTTTCCTGCCGGGTTACAACTTTCCGCGCCTGCCGCTGATGGCCTGGATTCCCGCTCGAGGGGGGGCTCCTGTGAACGGCAGAGAGGACGAAGGCAGCATGGTCAGCCGCCCACGCTTTCTGGCGTTATCAGAATTCGGCCCGCGCAGCCTGATCTACCATCAGGGGCGTATGTACCGTGTGGTACGTGCCAAGCTCAATGTCAGTTCAGCCATCAACATTGCCGGCAACGGCCAACTGGCCACTCTTTCCTCACTCATCTGTAGCCAATGTGGTTACGGCCACTTGGGCGATATCAACGGTGCTGATCCCTTGGTCAACCGCTGTGAACACTGCAATGCCCCGTTAACCGAGCACGACTGGGTACGCGAACTGTACCGTATCGAAACGGTAGAAACTGTCGCGGTCGAACGGATCTCCATTAACGATGAAGACCGTCAGCGTTTGGGGTTCGAGCTACAAACCACGTACCGATTCCTGCCGGGGCCGGATGGGTTGACCCAGCAACGTAAAGCCGAAGTCAGACAGGGCGATCAAGTCCTGGCTGAACTGACCTACGCACCGGCCGCCCGCTTGTGGCGTATCAACCGAGGCTGGCGACGGCGTAAAAACAGAGGACTACTGGGCTTTTACATCAATCCCATCACCGGCACCTGGAGCAAACAGGATGAACCCAATGCCCAAAATGACGAGAACCGCGAGGATGCCTTGCTCGAAAAAGTCCCTAATCAACGCATCGTCCCTTTTGTGGAAGATCACCGCAATCTCCTGATTCTGACCCCGGCATCGGCCTTGTCGATTGAAGCCATGGCCACTTTGCAGGCCGCGCTCAAACGCGGCATCGAGATGACTTTTCAAATTGAAGAGTCTGAACTGGTAGCCGAGCCTCTACCCAGGGCAGACGAGCGGCGTGCCTTGATGTTTTATGAAGCGGCCGAAGGCGGTGCCGGGGTACTCACCCGCATAGCCAGCGACCCAACCAGCCTGGCTCAGGTCGCCATCAACGCGCTCCAACTGCTGCACTACGACATCCCGCCAGGCCGCTGGACGCTGGAGGATTTACTCCGACTGGAACAAACCAATGCGCTGGGCAACCGAATCTGTGAAGCCGGTTGCTATCAGTGTGTGCTGTCCTATTTCAACCAGCCTGACCACAACAACATCAACCGCCGCAATGTCGACGCGCTGAACGTACTGGTGGCACTGGCCAATGCCCAAGTCCAACCCCGATCAGCACCCGCCCCAACCCACCAACCCGCCGATGCGCGAATCGAAGCCTGGTTAAACGCGGTGTCCAGTGCCGGCCTGCGTGCTCCAGATGCGGTGCAAGTGCCGGTCAATCGAGGGGCTGCAATAGCAGCAGGCCAGTACCAATCCACCCGTGCCCTGGTGTTTTTGAGCGACATTGATACCGATACCGCAACCGTACTCGCCGACAAAGGCTGGCAACTCCTGAACTTCTCCGACCCATCGCAATGGCCCGCGCAATTTGCGGCTCATCCCGAAGTGTTCGGTTCGCACGATAAATAACCTGAGTTCGGGATAAGTTAGGCTCCTTGTACTGCCATGCCCCTCCCGTTCAGTCGCGCCCGATCCCCGCCGGAAGCGAGAAGCGCAGGATCAAGCGCGACTGCCGGGTGTCCTTTCTTTTGGTGACTTTTCTTTAGGACAAGCAAAGAAAAGTCACCCGCCTTCGGGTGCGGGAACCCGATTCAAAAAACCGTCGCCTGAGCGACACTTTAGAAAAAACTGCGATGCCTCACCTGGGAAGAGGCTTTTTTACGATTCCTTAACCCGAACTGACGTTAACCTAACGTGAGTTCGGGATAAGCTCCTTGTAGTACACACACCCGTCGTTCCGCCAGGGATTGGCGGAACCCAGTGCCAAGGATGGCAAACCTGCCGTATCGACCGAGGTTTCGTGGTTTACGAGGAGCCTCCCGGTAACGTCTGGCTTCACGTCCTTGTGACTGGATTCCAGCCTCCCTGCTGGAATGACGAATCCGGTGCGAACAGGACAACCCCGCCTATACCCACCTTTTCTTATCCCGAACTCACGATAAATAAAACGAGAAAATCCCATGAACGCACTTCAACACGATTACCTGCCCGGTCACCTCGTTCGCGCTCGCGGCCGAGAATGGGTGGTGCAAACGGAATCCCGCAAAGATTGGCTGAGGCTACGCCCACTCGGTGGGGCGGACGACGACATCATCGCACTCATCCCTGAACTGGAATGGCAACCGGTTGAATCGGCCACTTTTCCCTGGCCTTTGCCTGAGCAAGCCGGTAACCACGCAGCGGCACTGCTGTTACGAGATGCCTTGCGCCTCAAGCTGCGGGCGGGTGGGGGTCCGTTCCGTTCGTTTGGCAACATTGCGGTTGAACCGCGAGGCTACCAGTTGGTGCCTCTGCTCATGGCACTACGCTTGACCACAATACGCCTGCTGATTGCCGACGACGTAGGAATCGGTAAAACCATCGAAGCGGGATTGATCGCCCGTGAACTGATGGATCGTGGCGAGATTACCCATTTCGCTGTGCTTTGCCCGCCCCACCTGGTGGAGCAATGGCAAAACGAACTGGAAACACGCTTCAACGTACAGGCAGTGGCCCTGACTTCCGCAACGGCATCACGTATTGAGCGCGATCTGCCTCATGGTGTCAGCCTGTTTGATCATTATCCCGTGGTGGTCGTCAGCCTGGATTACATCAAGAGCGAACGCCATCGTGAGCACTTTCTGGCCATTGCGCCTGAATGCGTGATTGTGGATGAAGCCCATACCTGCGCCAGCAGCGGTGCGGGTAAGCAGTTGCGTTTTGAATTGCTACAGCGTTTGGCCAAGGATGAAGAAAGACACCTGATTCTGCTCACCGCCACACCTCATTCCGGCGACGAAACCGCGTTTTACAACCTGTTGTCGTTGCTCAATCCCCGCTTTGTAGAACTGCAAAACAAAACCTCAGCCAGCGACCCTCTACGACTGGAACTCGCACGGCATTTTGTTCAGCGTCGTCGCAAAGACATTGCCGAATGGCAAGCCGAAACCGGCGACGGGCGCGGCTTTCCGCGCCGCATGAAAACCGAAGTGACCTACCCACTGAGTGGAGATTGGGGGACGTTTTTTGATGCGGTGCAGGACTACTGCCGCGATCTGGCTGAAACCATTGAGCAACAGGGCGAAGGCCGTGGCCGCCTCATCTGGTACGCCACCCTGGCCCTGTTACGCTGTGTCGCTTCATCCCCTGCCGCTGCGGTCAAGGCACTGACTTCCCGACTGGAAGGCACCTCAGCTACCGACGACCTTTTGATTGACGAACGTCTGCATGACGGCGAAGCGGATGATCTGAACAGCAGCGACCTGGAGCCACCCGCTCAACTGGAAGACACCAGTCGGCTACAAAAACTGATTAAGGAAGCCGGACGACTCTCAGGCCAAACGGGTGATCCCAAACTGGCCGCTCTGATCCAACACATCAAGACACTGGTGCAGGACGGCTACCACCCGGTGATATTCTGCCGGTACATTGCCACCGCCCACTATGTCGCAGAACATCTGCGTAAGGCCTTTCCCCAAGCGATGGTTGAATCGGTAACCGGGGAATTCACCCCGGAAGAACGGCGCGAGCAAGTAGAAAAAATGGAATCCGGCGACACCCGCATACTGGTCGCCACTGACTGCCTGTCCGAAGGAATCAACTTGCAGCATCTGTTCACGGCGGTGGTTCATTACGACCTGGCCTGGAACCCGACGCGCCATGAGCAGCGAGAAGGTCGGGTCGATCGGTTTGGTCAGGAGGCCAAAGAAGTGCGCTGCACCATGCTGTACGGCCAGGATAATCCGGTGGATGGCTTTGTGTTGCAGGTGATTATTCGCAAAGGAGAAACCATACAGAGAGAACTGGGCGTACTGGTACCCATGCCGGAGGACGAAGCACGCATCAGCCAGGCCTTGGTGAAAGCGGCACTCATGAAGCGTGGCAGTCTTGCACAACCGTATACGCCGGACATGTTTACTGAGGCCAGCGTCCCCCTCCAACCGCTGCACGCCCAATGGCAAGACGCGCTGGAAAAAGCCAAAGCCAACCGCACGGTATTCGCCCAGCGCCGTATCCACCCGGATGAAGTACTGCCCGAGTGGCAAAAGCAGCAAAATGCACTGGGTACGCAAACCGATGTACAGCGTTTTGTCACCAGTGCCTGCCAACGTCTCAATGCCCCGCTGGAGCCTGCTCGTCAACAGCGTTTCCGTTTTCTGCCCGAACACCTGCCCGAAGCACTGCGCCAGCGTTTGATTGATGAAGGCATCCCCCCCAAAACCTGGACGCTGGACTTCAACACACTGCACCGCAGCCACCCGCTGGTGAGCCTACTGGCTGAATATGTGCTGGAAACCAGTCTGGCAGCTTCCGATGACCGTGCCAGGTTGGCGGCCCGCTCGGCGGCAACCATCACGAATGCCGTTGAGGTGGTTACGACGGTATACCTGCTGCGCCTGCGTCATCAACTCAGCTATGTGCGGCGGCGTCAGCCCTTCCAGATGATGGCCGAAGAGACCGTAGCCCTGGCGGTTGCGGGCCACAGCCAGCCGCAATGGCTGGAAGACGATGCCGTGGCGCACTTACTGGAATGCACGCCTGTCGGCAACCTGTCGCCGGAACTCATGCAACGAACAATCCGCACCGCACTGGATTTTCTTAAAAGCCACACGCACTCGCTTGAGACCTTGGCCGAACAACGCGCACAAACCCTGCTGGCTGACCATCAGCGTGTCCGCAAAGCCGCCCAGGATGTCGGTCAATACAGCGTGAGTGCCTGTTTGCCGGTGGATGTGATCGGGGTCTATGTGCTACTGCCGGATAGTCTGTGAGGAAGCGTTCATACTGCAAAGGTCTTGATAAGTGAGCTACCCCAAACCCTGGAAAAGCTACTCCGATCAACTGGATCAGTTGATCGACCGAGGCATGGCCGTTACCGATCGGACTCGTGCGCTCGATTACCTGGAGCGTATTGGCTACTACCGACTCAGTGGCTATTGGTTTGCGTTTCGCGAACTCAGCGAGCCACTTTGCCTATTGGAGGGTCGTGGCCACAGGCCGAAAAAGGATCGCGTAGAGCGCATTGCGCTGGATTCCTTCCGCGCAGGAACAACCTTCCAGAATGCGGTGGACTTGTATGTGTTTGATAAGCAGCTACGGCTGCTGGTAATGGACGCACTAGAGCGCATCGAGGTGGCACTGCGCGTAGGGGTTTCTCATACGCTGGGACGTCTTGACCGCTATGCCTACCTCAAACCTGATCTGTTCCATCACGAGTTCAGCGTGAGACTGGACAAGGGTTCGGGTGTCACCCGACACCATGAATGGCTGGGCAAGCATGCCCAGTTGATTGGACGCTCCAAGGAAGAATTTGTACGACACAACCGGGACAAGTACGGCTTGCCGCTGGCCATCTGGGTGGCCTGCGAAGTATGGGATTTCGGCACACTTTCGACGCTGTTCAGCGGCATGCGTGAGGCCGAGCAGGATGCGATTGCCAGCCAGTATGGCGTGAGCAACGGTCGGGTATTTGCAACATGGTTACGTAGCCTGAACTACCTGCGTAATGTCTGCGCACACCACAGCCGTCTTTGGAATCGAAATATGGTTGACCAACCCAGGCTGCCGTCATCCGCTGAGTTGGCGTGGGTGGCTTCGTT
>JBPCSC010000520.1:0-2308 GCA_051007495.1 Methylococcaceae bacterium
GCATTGCCATTACGCCGGTCAATGACGCGCCGGTGGGTAGTCCCACGATTTCGGGGACGACGACCCAGGGACAAACCCTGACGGCCAGCGCGTCAGGTATCAGCGATGTGGATGAGCTGGGGACATTCAGTTACCAGTGGCAGAGTAGTTCAACCAACGGCTCGACCGGCTGGAGCAACATAGCCGGTGCGACGGCCAGTACCTATACCCTCAGCAGCAGTGAAGTAGGCCGGTATGTGCGGGCACAGGTGAGTTATACCGATGGGGGGGGGACGCGTGAAACAGTATCCAGTATCGCTACTGCATCAACAGTCACTGGATTGAATACCGGGCATAATCTTATTAATGGAGTGGGGGGGGCGGGGTTTGGAACACAAGCTAGTTTCAGTAACAATGACGATGCTACTACATCCATTCCCAATATAACCAATGTTTTCCCTGGCGGAATAAAATTTGGCTCAAATACTTATACCAGTATATGGATCAATACCAACGGCATGATTACGTTTGGCTCGGGTTATAGTGGATTTAATGCTACCGGTTTAAGTGGCGGTGTATCATCTGGTGGATCATACGTCCCTGCCATTGCCGCCTATTGGATGGATTTATATCTCGGATCTCAAGTCACTGCCAGCAGTGGAGGCACATCAACCGGAAGTAACAAGATTTATTATGCTCTGGATACAGCCAATAAAAATATAATAGTTACCTGGGATGATGTTGCTTCTTACAGCGACCCCAGCACTATAGCCGGTGCATTCCAGATCATTTTGCATAATGCGGGTTCAAGCAATATGGATATCATGATTCGCTATGAGTATACAAAGTATGGTTCAGGTTTTACTGCTGGCTGGAATGTAGGAAAAACGGGGGGTGTAGCGGGCACTGACTATTACGTAATCCCAACGGGGCTTTTGGGTTCCACTGACGGCAACACCGGCCAAACCGGTATCTGGAGTTTCAGCCTGAGAGACGGCGGAGTGAGTGCTGCGACCACTAATACCAGTCCGAGCCTTGCCACCAATACCGGATTGACATTACTGGAGAGTGCCGCCAGCACTACGATCCCCAATACCAAGTTGCAAGTCACCGACAGCGAACAAGCCGCCACTGCCCTCACCTACACCTTAACCAGCCTGCCCACTAAAGGCGTATTGACCAAAAGCAATATAAACCTGGCACTCAATGGCACGTTTACCCAGGCCGATGTGAATAATAACCTGATTCGCTTCGTGCCCACGGCCAATCTCAATGGCAGTGATAGCTTCAGTTTCACTGTCAGCGATGGGGCCGGGGGTACAACTACCGGCACCTTTAACCTCAGCATTACCTCGGTCAATAGTGTGCCCACACTGACGGTCCCAGGTGCTGTTACCTTCACCGACACCGTGCTCTACGACGTGCCCACTCGTCAAAAAGGAACCCTGAGTGCCTCGGATGGGGATGGTGACACCTTGGTATATGGTATTTCGGGGGCTACGGCCAGCACAGCCTACTCATCGGTTGACGGCACCCCCTACAACATCATCAAGGCGGGGAGTTACGGTGATCTCTACCTGAACAGCCAGACCGGTGCCTATGCGTATGTGCCTGATCCGGTTCGGTTCAATACTCTGGCCACTACGGCCACTGACAGCTTTACCTTCACGGTAACGGATAACATCGTAAGTAGCCCAACGACCCAAGTCTTCACCGTCACCCTGAATGGTGTGAATGATGCCCCTATCATCACCAGTTACGGCGGCGACACCGCAACGAATATCGGCCTGGTCACCGCCCCCAGTGGGGCGTTTGCCACCTTCACCGCCTCCGACGCAGAAAACAGCCCCCTAAGCTACAGCATCAGCGGTGGGGCAGACTCGGCCCTGTTCAGCATCAACAGCAGCACGGGCGTGTTGAGCTTTATCACGACCCCAGACATTGCAAGTCCCACGGATCGGGGAGCCAACAATGTCTACAACGTCAATGTCACGGTAAGCGATGGCGCACGGACAGATACCCAATATGTAGCGGTACATCTGGGGGCTGTGGCTCCCACACTCACCGCGTTTTCCAGTGCTGTCGCCACCACCCTGGAAGATGGCACTGGCACGCTGTTCACCTTCAACGATTTACTCACACAAGGCAATGAAACGGATAGTGATGGCTCGGTGACCGGATTTGTGGTGAAGCAGGTTGATGCAACCAACGGAACGCTGCTCATCAATGGTACAGCCTGGAACGCCACGACGAACGCCGTCATTGATGCCACTCATTGGGCGCAGTGGACACCGGCGGCTGATGTCAGCGGCAACCTCAATGCCTTCAC
>JBPCSC010000521.1:0-2609 GCA_051007495.1 Methylococcaceae bacterium
CAGTTGCCCAAGCAATATACCGGTTCCAGACTCAGTAAATCGTCTGCTGTGGTTTCATGGTAATCAACGCCAAGACGCTGGCGGATATGGGTTTCCAATTCTTCAGAACCCATGGACTGACAGGATTCGGCACGGCATACATACAATGTGTGTTGCCCCGGCGGGGTATCACGGTAGTAATGGTAGAAACTGATCACGCCATGTACTTCGGCGCGAGACAGATTGAGTGCCCCAGCGATGAGCGGAACGCTATCGGGCGGCACATAACCCAGAGCATCTTGAATACCGTGCAAGATGGGCAACAAGGCACCTGGTTTATCCTGGAGATCTTCTATTATTGTCCGCACACGGTCGCGGTCCCATGGTTGTTCTGACATTTGACTCTCGCTCGGTTCAAGCTTAGGAATTTCAGGTGGGCTAGGGTCTGATCCTGCACCAGCAGGCGACATGACTGCCGTGCCCGTATGAATAAACGGGTGATTATAACAATAAGATAAAGACTGGCTGACTTTTTTGCAACGGAATTCTTGACTAAATCGCTTGGTTTATGTTCCAAGCCAAACGAACTCACTTTTGGTTAAGTGCTTCCACGGTCGGTTTCGAGCATCTTCTCGGCCAGACGCTCGCCGGCTTCAGTAAGGGGATGAAACAATACATCAACCCCGGTTTGCAACAAAACGGCATCCTCCCGAGCATGGTAGCTGGTGGAACCGATCAAACCCTGAAACCCGTTGGCTCTGAGGTGCTGCGCCGCCGACTGCCTGGCAGACAAATCCGGTAAGGCAATGATGACTCCTCTCAGTCCGGAACTGTGTAGATTTTCCCAAAGCGTAGGATCCTCGGCATCGCCATAAAGCACCCGTCGATTTGATTCCCGGTGAAACTCCAGCCGGGTTGGGTCTGCATCCAGACCCACGACATGATAATTGTGCCGCTCCAGGGTTTCATACGCGGCCTTGCCGGTACGCCCCATTCCCATCACTAGCCATTGAGCACGCCCTACCGCCGTCGGGGTACGATCAGGATGCTTGCCTCGCATTTCAAACCGGATCAAAGCGGGTTCCAGCCAACCATATAAACGGTGCGAGAAGCGGTTCAGTGGCGCGGCCAAAGCCAGTGATAAGGCAACCGCCACGCCCATAACGGCAGTCCAGCCCAAGGGCAACAAGCCCGCTTCGGTAATCACTTGCGAAGTAATCAAGGCGAACTCGCTGTACGTCATCAAAGACAAGGCCGTAACAAAAGCGGTACGCGCCCTAAGCCCCACCAGCAAGAACAGGAAAAAAAACAACACGCCTTGCACCGGCAACAGCGACACCAATGCCAATGCGGTTTGAAATTCAGACACGGTCGGCACACCGGAAAGGCCAATTTCCAGAAAGAAAGCAATCAGAAAGATTTCTTTCAAGGCCCATAACTTACCGGCTAACCCCTTGCTGTCGGCATGACCGGCCAACAAAGCCCCCATGGCCAAAGCCCCCAAATCCTCTGAAATACCCACGGCTTGGGCAAAAGCCCCGCCGGACAAAGCCAGAATAATTCCGAACAAAAGTTTCAGTTCATCATCTCTATGGGCATCAAACAGTTTGAAAGCTAATCCGCGCAACAAAGGCAGCAAGAGCAGGCTCAAGCTCCAGAGTGTCGGTCGTTCGCCGTGAGCCAAAGCCAGTAACCCTACCGCGACGATATCTTGAAAAATCAGAATACCTAAGGACACCCGCCCATGTAACGATGATAACTCGCTGTTGTCTTCCAAAATTTTCACGGCCAGCACGGTACTGGAAAAAGCCAGACTGGCCCCCAGGAGCAAGCCACCCGTCACCTGTCGATCCAACAACAAAAATCCCAGACCAGTGCCCAAAGTTACGATCAGCATATGCATGCTGCCTACGCCCAAAACTTCCTTGCGCAACAGACTGGCCAAATTGAGCTTCAAGCCTACTGTGAATAGCAAAAGCTCTATACCGAATTCGGCCAGGTGATGGATCACTCCGCTAACAGGCGTTTCTGTATAGGCCAGTAAGTAACCGGCCCCCAGATAGCCCACCAACGGTGGAAGCCTTAACTGGTTGGCCAGAAAACCCGCCAGGTACACCGTTAGCATCAGGATGAGTTCGTGAGTCATGGATGGGACTGGATGAGAGGGATCGAGGACAGCGTGAATGGGCTATCCCCAGACACAAGAAAGCCGACCCGAGGTCGGCTTTACAGAAATTGGCGGAGAGGGAGGGATTCGAACCCCCGGACGGGGTAAACCGTCAACGGTTTTCAAGACCGCCGCTTTAAACCGCTCAGCCACCTCTCCAGAGCAGAAGGCGGATTATAGCGGCTAACGGTCTGGAAAAACAGTACTGGTGCATTCCTTACAGAAGCAGTCAGTAGCGTTTGAAAAAAAATTCATCGTCCGGAATTTTTCCAACACCACCCAGTCTACGCTTCCGTCGTTTTTGACCAAAAGATGAAACGACATTTTTCAACATTCAACATGAGGTAAATACCATGGCTGTTACAACTGTTCCTGGCATCAACGCCCAGGACAAACCGCTGCTCGACACTAAATGGCTGGCATTCGCGTTCACCATCTACACCGAATTATACGTGTGCGTACG
>JBPCSC010000522.1:0-5515 GCA_051007495.1 Methylococcaceae bacterium
ATTTTTAATTCTACGGCATCGCCCGCTGGTCGGACTCTTAGTTTCACGCCGTGCTGAATCGGGCTTGTGTGATCTGGGCGGCAGTCAGCAAAAATACCCCGTCGCCACCCCGTTCAAAATCCAGCCAGAGAAAAGGGATGGTCGGATAGGCGGCTTCCAAAGCCATTGCACTGCTGCCCACTTCGACCACCAATATGCCATCCGGGGTGAGCCAACGACCGGCTTGCTCCAGGATGCGACGCACGCAGTCCAGACCGTCAGTGCCTGATTCCAAGCCCAAACGCGGTTCGGCATGGTATTCCTTAGGCAGGTTTTCCCATTCCGATCGGTTGACGTAAGGCGGATTGCTCACGATGAGATCATACCGCCGGGTGGATTCGAGTTGGTCGTAGAGGTCGGAGCGTATCAGGTTAACGCGCTCGCCCAAATCATGCCGTTCCAGGTTGATTGCCGCCACAGCCAATGCGTCCTTTGAAATGTCCACCGCATCGACGCTTGCCTCGGCAAATGCGTAAGCACAGGCAATGGCGATACATCCGCTCCCGGTGCACAGGTCGAGAATATGGCTTACTGCATCATCCAGCCACGGTGAAAACGCCCGCTCAATCAGTTCTGCCATCGGTGATCGAGGCACCAGCACCCGTTCATCGACGTAAAATTCCAAACCGGCAAACCAGGCTTCATGGGTGAGGTAGGGCAGCGGTTTGCGTTCGCTGATGCGCCGTTCAATCAGTGCCAATATGGCCGCCCGTTCGTCCAGGGTCAGAGTGGCTTGGAAAAATCCGGTGGGGAGATCGTGAGGACTATGGCTGGCGTGGAGCACCAAAGCGGCGGCTTCATCCAGTGCCGTTGCCGTGCCGTGCCCGAAAAACACTTGGGCCGCGTTCAAACGGCTGGCCGCGTAGCGGATGTAATCCAGCACAGTGGTGAGGGTTTCGGTTACTGTAACGTTTGCGTTGGTCATGGGTACAAACCGGTGCGGTCAAGTGCGGTCGTTTCTTCAAATCCAAACATGATGTTCATGGCTTGTACCGCCTGACCGGATGCTCCTTTGGTCAGGTTGTCTATCACCGAGAGAATCACGAGTGACTGACCGGACCCAGGCCGGTGCACGGCAATTTGACAGCGGTTGCTGCCACGCACATTGCGGGTGTCAGGGTGCGAACCCGGTGGCAGTACGTCGACGAATGGTTCGTCCCTGTAGCGTTGCTCGTACAGGGATTGCGGATCTGTTTTGGGGTCTAGCCAATCGGCATAAACCGTGGCATGTATGCCCCGAATCATCGGTACCAGATGAGGGACGAAGGTCAAGCCCACGGGTTGACCGGCAATTTTTTGCAGTTGCTGGCTGATTTCAGGCTCATGCCGATGACCCGCCACGCCATAGGCTTTGAAGCTCTCTCCGGTTTCGCTCATCAATGTGCCTATCTCAGCCTTGCGTCCGGCACCGCTTACCCCTGATTTAACGTCGGCGATGATGCGGGAGGGTTTTATCAAGCCGGCTTCAAGTGCAGGCAGCACGGCCAGTTGCACTGCGGTGGGATAACACCCCGGACACGCCACAAGACGGGCAGTGCGTATCGCTTGGCGGCTGGTTTCCGGTAAGGCATAAACGGCTTCAGCCAACAAATGAACCGCCGTGTGCGGATGACCGTACCATTGTGACCACAGTTCAGCATCGCTCAGGCGAAAATCGGCGGAGAGGTCTATGAGGCGCACTCCCTGTCTCAGGAGTTCATCTGCCATGCTCATGGCTACACCGTGGGGGGTGGCGAAAAAAACCACATCCAGACCGACCAGATGGGCCGGATCAGGCTCTACCCAGTGTAAATCCATCCCGCCGCGCAGATTGGGATAGGTGTCGTCGACTCGTTTTCCGGCATCGGCTCTGGAGGTGGCTACGGTGATTTCAACGCCTGGATGCCGCATCAGCAACCGCAGCAACTCAACCCCTGTGTAACCGGAACCGCCGACTATCCCCGCTCGAATACGCATGATTCAATCAGGCCTCATCGGGTGGCGCAAAAAACACCGTAGCAGCCCAATCCATCTGCGAAGATGCGGTATTGGTTGAGTGCGGTGTAAAAATTTCCGGTTTGGGCAGAGGTACGCAGCCCTAACCAGCCCATGATTTTTTGCATGGGCAAGGTCATGCGAGCGGTTTGATGGAGCCTCAGGGATGAGGGCAGGATATGCGGGGTGATGTTGCTGAACCGGATGTCGGTGAAGCCGGCTTCGCTCAGGTAGGATTCAAATTCGTCAGGGAGGGTGAGATTGGGGATTTGCCAGCCATCCAGACAGATGCGGATGGTTTGCCATTCGGCCTCGGTAAACTCACGCTTCAGTGCGTACCCATCGGAACACACCAAACGGCCACCCGGCTTGAGTAAACGGTGGGCTTCCCGGATGAAATCACGTTTGTCCAGGGCGTGACAGATGCTTTCTATGCCCCAGATCACGTCAAACGTACCGGTCTCAAAAGGGGTGGCGCAAAAATCGGCGGTTTGGAAATCCACCCGATCCGATACACCCCGTTGCGCCGCATTTCTACGGGCCTGATTCACCTGCAAATCGCTAAGGGTGATGCCTGTCACCCGCGCCCCTCGCTGTTCAGCCAGCCAGATGGAGCTTCCGCCTATTCCACAGCCTGCATCCAGCACCCGCTCACCGGCGGTAATGGCTGCGGTATCCGCCAGAAGCCGGTTCATGTTCAGCAAGGCCTGGCTGTGGTTTCGGGTTTCCTGATCCCAATAGCCGTAATGAATGGCAAGATTCTGATTGTCCAGCCAGGAGGTTCGGTAGTCCCAATAACACTCGTTATAGTAACGGACGATGTCATCACGGAGGGTTGCCGGGTTACCAGTGCGGTAGTCCTGGCCGGGGTTAAGCTGGTTCATGAGTTAACTTTGAAGTCAGGAGAAATTGAAAAGGCATCACTGCCGCAACTCTGCGCCACATTCCTGCTGGAGACGGGCGAGTACTTCAGCCAAGGCCTCGTCTACCCGGGCATCGGTGAGGGTTTCCTGTTCGTCCTGAAACAGGCAGGCCAAAGCCAGGCTTTTTTTGCCCGGCGCAACACCCTGACCCTGATACACATCAAACAGGCTAACCTGACGCAGTATGGAATGCCGTATCGCCCCGACACATAACCGTATCGCTCCGGCCGTAATGGTGTCGTCGACGAGGATGGCGATGTCTCGCCGTACCGATGGAAAACGAGACAAACTGTGGAAGCGGGGCAGCGTTCTGGCCAGCAACGATTCCAGACACAGTTCAAAAAGGTAGACGTTCTGCTCAAAACCCAATCGCTTGCCCACAGCCGGATGCAGCATACCCAGCCAGCCTATGCGGGTGTGGCCGGTTTTGATTTCTGCGGTTTGGCCTGGATGCAAGGCCGGATGCCGACCCGCGACATAATCACACTGTTCTGTATGTCCGGTCAGGGCCAGCAGTGCGTCCACATCGGCTTTTAGATCAAAAAAATCCACAGGACGCGCCACTTCGCCCCATTGTTCGGGTAGTGCGGTTCCCAAGGCCAGTCCGGCCAGAGCGGGGGTTTGGTTCAGGATTTGATCGTCTTGCAGAAAACGCAGACCGGATTCAAAAAACCGGACACGCGATTGTTGGCGATTTACGTTGTTCAACGCCGCACCCAGCAAACCCACCCACAGGCTGGTGCGCATGACGGCCAAATCCTGGGAAATGGGATTTTTCAGTGGCAAGGGAGGCTGTTCCGGGTCGATCAGGGTTTGCCAGGCAGGATCGACAAAACTGTAGGTGATGGCTTCTTGATATCCACGATCCACCAACACATCCTTGAGACGGTTTGCATCCAGACGGGTTTCGCTGGCCGGACGCATATCTGCGTTCAGGCTCAGGGCACGGCGAGGCAGGCGGTCGTAACCGTACACACGTCCGATTTCTTCAATCAGATCGGCTTCTATGCTCACATCAAAACGAAAGCTGGGCGGGGTCACACTCCAGCCTGAATCGGTGGATTCGGTTTTCATGCCCAGTCGGGTCAATATGTCAGCCACAATTGACGCGTCCAGTTCCAGGCCTAGCAGTCGGCGTATTCTGTCTGCCCGAAGGGATACCGGATTGCGCACGGGCAAATATCGGCTTTCGGTCACTTCGATCACGGGTCCTGCCTGCCCGCCACCCAAGTGCTGGATCAGGCTCGTGGCCCGGTTCAAGGCCAGCACTTGAATGTCAGGATCAACACCCCGTTCGAAGCGGTGAGAAGAGTCAGTTGTCAGACCATGTCTACGGGCTTTGCCCATGAGATCAGACGGAGTGAAGAAGGCACATTCCAGAAAGATGTCGGTGGTGGTGGCAGTCACCGCCGACTCGCTGCCCCCCATGATGCCGGCGAGAGCCAAAGCCTTGCGGTCATCGGCAATCACTAGCGTATCGTCATGCAAGGTGGCGGTCTCGCCATTTAACAAGGCCAGCATCTCGCCCGTATGCGCACGGCGGACGGTAATTCCTCCTTCCAGATGGCCTGCATCAAAGGCATGCAGTGGTTGACCCAACTCCAATAGCACGTAATTGGTGACATCAACCACTAAACCCAAAGTACGTACGCCGGAACGACGCAAGCGTTCACGCATCCACAGCGGAGTAACGGCATCCGCCGGAACACCCCGAATCAAACGGCCCAAATAACGAGGACAGGCTTCCGGGGCTTGAACTCGCACCGGCAAGGTGTCGGGAATGGATACGCCTACCGCCTCGGCAGTTACGGGTTTGCACTCCAGTTCATTAAGCAAGGCCACTTCGCGGGCAATGCCCAGAATACTCAGGCAATCCGCCCGGTTTGGGGTTAGATCGACCTCGATGATTTGGTCGTCAAGCGTCAAGTATTGGCGGATATCCATACCGGTGGGTGCGTCGGACGGCAATTCCCACAATCCGCCTTGATCTTCCTCCAAACCCAATTCCCGGGCCGAACACAACATGCCGAATGACTCTACGTCCCTCAAACGGGTAGGTCGAATGTGCAGATCACCCGGCAACCGGGCACCTTCCAGAGCCAAGGGGGCTTTAAGCCCAGGCCGGGCATTGGGCGCACCACACACAATTTGCAAGGGTTCGGTTAAACCTGCCGCGACGCGACACACCCGCAGGCGGTCAGCCTTGGGATGAGGGGTTGTTTCCAGTATTTCACCAATAACGACCCCTTCAAACACCCCGGCGACTGGCTCTACGCTGTCCACTTCCATGCCGGCCATGGTCAATTGATGAACCAAACGGGAGGTATCCAGTTCGGGATTGACGTACTCTCTGAGCCAGGCTTCACTGAATCGCATGATGAACCGTTGGGATAATGTGCTTAGAACGCAGCAAACTGCTGCAGGAACTTGATGTCGTTTTCAAAAAACAAACGCAAATCGTTGATGCCGTAACGCAACATGGTCAGACGCTCAACCCCTAACCCGAATGCCAGGCCGGTATACCGTTCGGAATCAATCCCCACCTGAGCAAACACACGGGGATGAATCAAGCCGCAGCC
>JBPCSC010000523.1:0-2272 GCA_051007495.1 Methylococcaceae bacterium
CGGAGGGCAACCTCCGGGCGGTTAAAACCGCTGGCTCCAACCGCCGGATGCGGAAAACCGCATGTCCGGTGGTGTGGGAGGGGTAACGGGCGCAATCCCGTTACCTCAACCCGATCAGGTTCGTAGTCCCGCCTTCAGGCGGAAAAGGCTCGTAGTACCGCCTTTAGGCGGAAAAGGTTCGTAGTCCCGCCTTTAGGCGGAAAAAGGTTCGTAGTCCCGCCTTTAGGCGGAATTAAGGTTCGTAGTCCCGCCTTTAGGCGGAATTACTACCCCCGGCTTCTGCCCATTCTTCAGCCTCCGTATGCATTCCAACGCAGGAGCGTTGGAACGAGAAAGCGTCCGTATGCGTTCCAACGCAGGAGCGTTGGAACGAGAAAGCGTCCGTATGCATTCCAACGCAGGAGCGTTGGAACGAGAAAGGGAGCGCGGGAACGAGACAGCCTCAAAGCAAAAAGTGGCTGGCGTTCAGGGGGATGAAGCCGGTGGGTTGAATGTCCAGTTCGGCGGTGGTCGGGTTGTCGTCCAGGTTGACTTGTATCAAGGTGGCGGCGTTGGCGAAACTGGGTGTCCTTTTATTTTTTTAATCAATCGTTCTTGCTATTTTCTGGTGCGGGAGCAATAGGCCTTGTGTATTCTGACGCTAACCTATTCATCCCCTCATTTGAAATATAAGCCAAGATTTTCCCCTCTTGTGCAAAGTCTTCTTTATATTGATCAAATTTTCGTTGCGCAGGGCCTGTTAAATTGCTTCCGCCCATAAGTATGTGGCCGGTACATCCCGGATGTTTATGCACATCCGAAGCAAACTTCTCAACGGTATCTGCTTGCAGTTTGTTCTGTGTCGTCTTTACGTCAACCCTTGATTCTATTGTTTTTTTCGAACGTTCTGTGCTGTGTTCATCAGTAGATTTTGAATGTCCCAAAGCAACTTGAATCAGATGGTTAAGGGATTGCGGCGACGATTTGATTATCAAATCTGCCCCCATGTCGCTTTCATTTGTAATGGTGGGTCGAGTGAAATCGAAGCCTTCTTCTTCAATAGCTATATCGGCGATGATTTTTACAACCCGCATTTCTCCATCCTTGCCCTTATTTGAACTCATAACTTTCAACCCAACTTTAAAACTACGTTAGGATGATGGTCAAACTTTTCCTTTTTGAGTTTTATTAAATTATATAAATTGCCTATTGTTCTGAAATCGCCAAGTAGCGAATAAATTTCATCTCTAATAAGAATGTTCTTTGCATTATCTGCAGCCTCTGATGTTAGAAACTTTATGAATTCAATTTCTAAAATCATTAAAACCTTATCGAGTGAGGACTCTTCAATGCACTTCATTACTGAAGACTCTGTTGCTCCTGGTTCCTCAAGAAGCTTTTTATCTTCTAGTAATCTTTGCTCTTCGATTGAACTGATTACCTCTGGAGTAATGAATGCAGATTCAATGACCTGACAATCATCCTCATAAAGATTGCCGTCTTTATCGGCTTTGTATTCCACTAATGACAGGCTTTGAGACATGTTAATTGTTCCTCTCTGAAGTAAGATTTGCACGCATTCCCACGCAGGAGCGTGGGAATGCGTACCTCGATTGGTCAAGATAATCTCCGTATGCGTTAACACGCAGCGGGGTGGAGGCGAGAAAAGTGCCCATTATTCAGCGTCCGTATGCATTCCAACGCAGGAGCGTTGGAACGAGAAAACAAGTGGGCATTAGTTGTTGGTGTTGGACGGTTTTTTTGTGGTTAACCACATCTGAACGTCCTCTGAACCGGTGAAGTCGAGCAGGGATTCCGCCAGGCTTTCGAGATCAGAAATCGTCAGCGACTGTATCTGTGTTTTTTGTTCCGGGGTGAGTGATCCGCAACGGCGTGACAATATCCGAATAATCAGGTCTGCTTCACCTTCCTGTCTGCCTTTATGGATTCCCTTGAGCATGCCTTTTTGTATTCCTTTCAGCATGCCTTTATGGATACCTTCCTCTTGACCTTGTTTGAATACATCTTTGTAAAACCGGGTATGTGAGAAGTCATCTACGCTGATATTAAACATTTTGAGTATGTCCTCGGGGCTGAGTTGGGGAAACTTTTTAACTAACACGGCTTCGACCCAGTCGAGTCGGTGGCGTAGTATTTCTTGATTCGGTGACTGGTCGATTATGGCTTGCGCGGCTTCAATGACTCGTTTTTTGGGCAATATCAACAGTCGTAATAAGGCCAGGTTGGGGCTTAGTTCTTCCTTGTTGATCAGGTCTTCCAGATACAGTCTATA
>JBPCSC010000524.1:0-2412 GCA_051007495.1 Methylococcaceae bacterium
ACATATTTCCACCAACCGTCGGTAACGCCTGCTTCAACTGCGACCCGGCGGGTAACGGCAGAAGGCAGTACTGACTCACGGTAAGCCTGATCCTGAGCATCGAATATGTTGGTGCTAGGCATGGACACTACACGTACTTTTTTGCCCTTGGCCTTCAATTGATCAGCCGCCTTCATGGCCAGATCAACTTCAGAACCGGTGGATATTAAAATCGCATCGGGTGTGCCATCGGTATCGACTACTACATAACCGCCACGAGCAATGTCGGCCAGTTGAGCGTCGGTACGCGGAACATGCGGCAGATTCTGGCTCGTGTATATCAGGCAGCTAGGGCAGTCGGTACGTTCGATCGCCAACTTCCAGGCCACGGTAGATTCAACGGAATCACACGGTCTCCACACCTGCATGTTGGGAATCAGACGCAGAGTTGCAGTTTGTTCAACCGGTTGGTGGGTCGGGCCGTCTTCACCCAGACCAATGGAGTCATGTGTGTACACATAGATGACCGGCAACTTCATCAGGGCCGACATACGGAGTGCGTTGCGGGCATACTCGGAGAACATCAGGAAGGTCGCGCCATAAGGCTTGAATCCACCGTGTACCGTCACACCGTTCATGATGGCTGACATACCGAATTCACGTACACCGTAATACACGTAATTGCCGTTGAACCCATCGGCATTGACATCTTTGCAGCCTGACCAGAGCGTCAGATTGGAGCCGGCAAGGTCGGCTGAACCCCCGAAGAATTCGGGCAACAATGGCCCAAATCCATTCAGGGCATTCTGCGAAGCCTTCCGACTGGCGATGGTTTCAGCCTTCTCATTGACCTTGGCCAGGTACTCGGCTGATTTGGCCGCCCAGTCAGCAGGCAACTCGCCGGCCATGCGGCGTTCAAATTCAGCCGCCAGTTCCGGGAACTCACTGCGGTAGTTTTCGAAACGGTTGTTCCAGTCGGATTCGCTCTTCGCACCAATTTCCTTGGCATCCCACGCTTCGTAAATGTCAGCCGGCACTTCGAAAGCCGGATGCACCCAACCGATGTTTTGGCGCGTCAAAGCGACTTCGTCTGCCCCTAAAGCTGCGCCGTGGCATTCTTCCTTGCCCTGCTTGTTGGGTGAACCCCAACCGATGATGGTCTGGCAACAAATCAGCGACGGACGATCGCTGGCGCGGGCTTCTTCTATAGCCCTCTTCACTGCTTCAGGGTCGTGGCCATCTACTTTAGGAACGACATGCCAACCGTAAGCCTCAAAACGCTTAGGGGTGTCATCCATAAACCAGCCTGGCGTATGGCCATGACCGCGTACTTCACCGTCAATGGAGATGTTGTTGTCGTCGTAAAAGGCAATCAGTTTGTTCAGCTTCATGGAACCGGCCAGCGAGCAAGCCTCATGAGAAATACCTTCCATCAAACAGCCATCACCCAGGAACACATACGTGTAATGGTCAACGATGGCGTGCTCTGGGCGGTTGAACTGACCGGCCAGAGTACGTTCAGCCAACGCCATGCCCACACCATTGGTAATGCCTTGGCCTAAAGGACCTGTAGTGGTTTCCACACCCGGTGCATAGCCGTATTCCGGATGGCCAGGCGTTCTGGAGTGCAATTGACGGAAGTTCTGTAGTTCTTCTATCGGTAAATCGTAGCCGGTGAGATGCAAAAGAGAGTACAGCAGCATGGAACCGTGACCGTTGGACAAGACAAAGCGGTCACGATCAGGCCACTTGGGATTGGCCGGGTTGTGGCGAATGTAATCATTCCACAGGACTTCGGCTATATCCGCCATGCCCATGGGGGCACCAGGGTGACCGGAATTAGCTTTTTGCACGGCATCCATGCTGAGGGCACGAATGGCATTGGCAAGTTCTTTACGTGTAGGCATGACAGACCCCTAATTTAGTGTTGTTGCGGTTGGGAAGGTTAAGAAAGCGGCGAATTTTAGCAGTCTCGTGGACTTTGTCACTAATAGTTCATCATGTCGAACCATGAACAGCCCGTATGACATCATCATGGCTCAGTCGAGATCATGATCAAATAACTCATGGCCTCCGGCCCGGTATGTGCGGTAACGAGTCCGTCCTTGTTGACGTAACGCCTCATCCATATCAACCAATTCCAGTACCCGGGCATAAGCCGCGCAGTGGGATGGAACCGCCCCACTCAGATTGACCAGAATATCGCCAGATACTGGCATCAGGGCTTCATGCCCAATCAGCACGGGGCTTGCGGCATCGGAGGAATCCTGCCGTCCAATTCGGGCATGCGGCACGAAACTCCCTTGTCGGAACGTCCACAGCAGATCATCCAAAGCCTGGCTGTCGTCTTCCGAATCTGTACACACAAACACTTGATGCCCTTGAGCGTACGCCTTCTCCACCAGTTTGCAGGCCGTAATCCAGCGATTGCGG
>JBPCSC010000525.1:0-2462 GCA_051007495.1 Methylococcaceae bacterium
TTGTGGGTAAGGATGATGTCGTCTTGATGCCGTCTCGCAGCGGGTCGGTCAGGTTTCGCGGGGAGAACGAATAATATCGATTGTTTGCGCTCATCACCTTAGACGAATCGTAAACAATGTCAGTGAACACGCCACCATTAATCAGGCGCGACATTGTGCTTTCTTGCTCTGTGGTGACGGCACCACTTTTTTCATTCCAGACCAGGAATGCGCGTAACCCCGTGCCGGTGTTGCGTCCAATTTTTCTGAGCCACGCCTTGAGTCGGGCTTTTGCGCTTTCGTCCGTGTCGATGCCTTCCAGCATGTCAGGAGGCAGGCTAAATACAAGATTAACCTCGCCCTTCACATTGGTCATGATGACGACGTGCGATTTTTCGGCCTGATCTTTTAGCTGATTTGCGGCCTCTACCAGCGAGTCAGGGGTGGATATGGCGGTTCCGAGCAGCGGGTGTGGGGCGGACGGCGTGGCGTGGAAACCGGTGTTTTCAATCGGGCGGGTCTGGTGTCTTCCGGCGCTGTCAATCACGGTATATTCGTTATGATCGATGACGATATGCCCTTTCATGGCCGGTATTTTTTCGCCGATGTACCTCGTCGCGTGGATGTCGGCTGACGATGGGTCGGACTTACCGGATGGGTGGTTGTGCATGAGATAAATCCCTGTCGCACCGAATCTATCCATGTCAGCCCTGATGTCTTCTGCAATGTCAGTATTTTTTGGAAAATGAACGCATCCCGGCATCCTGGATGTGTAGCTGGATTCGCCTACTATTTTTCCGCCATCGTCAACGAAAATGGCGCGGAATGTTTCAAAACGAGGGTCGCGGTAAACTTGGGCGATTGCGGCCATGTCGTCTGAGTCCTGCACCGCTTGCCCTACCAGATTGGCCGCCCCGCTGGTTTTGAAGTCAGCAATTAGGCGATTGCCGATGAGTTGCGGCCTGTCCTCGGTAGACTGGTTGCGGTTGACGCGCTCGAACAGTGCAAACAGGGCATCTCGCCCCACTTGTCTTTGCTCTTCTGTTGTTCCTGGCCTGGTTTCAATGGTTGCGTACGGGTCTGGCATGGGGGCGGATTCGCCCTTTATGCCGCTTGGCACAAGCAGTGGCTTTTCCGCCTCTGGAATTTTTGCCGCAGCACCCAGCTCAACTCGAATCTGATTAGCCCGAGAAATCGCCTTCAATCGCTTCATGGCTGCCAGCGGGCCATCGCCAGCATCCTTCAGCCCGATCTTTATCTTGGCCAGCTCTCCAACCAGCTTTAGTCGCGCCATAACTCCTATACCCGCCGCCCCCACCGCATCCAGAGTTACACGGTCAATCAATGCCGCACGGATATTATTTAATGTTTCTATTGCACCCATGATTTATATTCCTTTACTTGATGTCAGCAGTAGCGGCCAGCATGGCATCCTGGTAGGCATTCACGGCCTGCTCAAATAAAGATTCCATTTCTGTATCGCCCTGATTGCGGTAAAAGGCGGCTTCCATGTCATCAGCCAGTTGTGGCGACAGTATTCCCTCTCCATCAGCAGTTTTTACTGTGCCGTCAATAACAGACTGAAACAGGGCGCGATCCACTTTCTTCTGAGGATCGGACAGGGTTTCTTCTGCGCCGCGCTTGGCAGCCTCTGCTTTCACAATGGCGATGGCTTCTCCAACATCTGCCGTCCGGGCAATAACCCCGAGTCCCGCGCCCGTCATGCCACCAGCAAAGATCGTGTTGAGCGTCACCAAAAAAAATCCGTCTACAGTCACCCGGATGTTGAACCGAAGTCCCATGTCGCCAGCCTGCATCGAGTGTGCGTAATCGTTGTTCATAACGCGAGTGAAGCCTGCGGCGATCAACTCTGGAACGACAGGTAGCGAATATTGCGGGTCTTTGGCGGTTTTTACTTTGCTCTCGCGGCCATCGGGGGTTAGGGCGGTGCTTTGAAGGTCAGTCAATACTTCGCGCACTTCATCCGCCAAATCACTTCGCCCGGCTATGATGTAGTCCCCCAGCGCAACCCGATCAGATGCCGGAGCTTCCGACAGCACTCGCTCTACATCGATTTTCCTGAGTCGTTCCAGGCTGTCAGCGGAAATGGCAATGTAGGTATTAAAATTGAGAGCTGAATTATCTGGCCCGGCCTGCTCCGCATTCTGCCCGCTCTTGTCCGCGTCTGGGTATGGCTCAGGCTCAGGTGTTTTTGCTGCATTTGCCTCCTTTCCTGCCTTGGTCGCATTCTTCCTCTCTCCAAAAGCCCGGTTTTTTTCGTAATCCCACGCCGGATCGTAAGCAATACCGGTTTCAAGATCTAACCACGCTCCATCGTCGCCCTGTCCAGGCATGTCGGCCTGCGCACGCCATATCGACCAGTTCCTGGTTCCGGGGCCGTTTTTTGCAGCAATAGCCTTCTTTTTGCTCTCTTCCCTTGCCGCCTTTTCACGCGCATCAGCCTGAGCTTTAGCGTCAGCGTC
>JBPCSC010000526.1:0-8258 GCA_051007495.1 Methylococcaceae bacterium
CTGCTGGATCATGAATGGCGAACCGGCCAACCCGGCGGGTGGAGTGGCCATTACCAGCCTTTGATGTTACGGATACATCCTTTCGCGCTGACCACCCAAAAGGATACGGACGCCCCCTTGATCCGCCTCGACCGAAACAGCCCGCTGATTTCCGAAAACCAGGGCGAGCCCCTGTTTCTGCCCGACGGGCAATGTGCGCCGGCACTGACCCACATCATGGAACAGTTGTCTGACCTGCACTGTTACAGGCTAGAAACCCGTCAATTCTGTCGGGTAGCGTCCGAGTTGGGTTTGTTCACGCTCCTGGGCGGAAACACAAGCCCGACCGGCTTCCACAGAATTGACGAAACCCGTCTGGATGCCGCCGGGGCCGCCGTTTTGAACCTGCTCCGCAAACGAGGCTGGCTGGCCGCCATTTATGCCCATTTGATTTCACTGAGTCGGCTTGATAGCCGCCCCCACGAGCGTGAACGGTGGACATGACGAACCCTTGCTGGCCTTGGCCCCAGGCCGAACCAGCGGTTTACCATAGCCTGAAAACCCTTTTGAACGCACTGAGAGGCATACCTGTTACCGGGTGGGAAGTGTCCTGCAAATTCAGCCCGCACGGTATGTTGGCGGGCCGTTTGGTCACCGGGTTTTCATCACAGGGTGTCTCTCGACGTTATCTGGAACAACTCCCCCGCCATCTGGATATACCGGAAGACATCGCCCGGATACTGGCGGGTGAATGGCCGAAGCACCCGCAAGTGTTTCTGGCCTTCGAAGCGGAAACATCCAGAACCATCATGAAAGCCTATCTCGAATACCCAAGACCCAAGCCCGGTAAAACGGTACAGGAGGTGCGGGTGATCCGTGGATTCAAGTGGAAGGTCGGTGACGATAAGGCCCGTTGGCACGAAACCGAATACTGGTGTTTGAACGGGCTAGGCGTGGCCGCTGCAGAAATACACGTACGGGAATTGGCCCGGCGGGAACCGGAACTGATGGGGATTCACACCGTGTTGGCCGATGTGTTGGGCGAGACCTTCAAAAAGGCGGGTGAGTGGCGGAACTTTCAGTTATTGAACAGCCGGGAATCGTCTTCCCCACGCAATGCGTTGGGGCTGCGTTTTTATGATAGTGGGCTGAAGGTGCGGCAGGTGTTTGGCTTGATACAACATCTGGCCGGCCAATGGGGCATTGCTCCGGCTGAAATCGAATCGTTGCTGAGTTCAGCCCGCGAGCGGGAAATTGGCTGGTTGCACGCCGGTTTGGGAACCGACGCGCAACCGTTTCTTACGCTTTATTGTGCGGCGACCCGGGCGGACGCTCAGATTGCCATGCTGGTTTCTGACCCTCGCTCGTGAATCAGACGCTTGATGTCTTCACCACTGACGACCTCTCTTTCCTGTAGTAATCCGGCCATGGCATCCAGGGTGTTTCGGTGTTCCGTCAGTATGTCGCGGGCACGGCGGTATTGATCTTCAATCAGTCGCCGCACTTCCGCGTCGATCAATCGGGCGGTCTCTTCACTGAAATTACGCTCTTCAGTGCCCTCGATATTAAGGTAAACCAATTGCTGACGCTTGCCCCAGGTCGAAGGGCCTAGCGTCGGGTTCATACCCAGTTGGCAGATCATGGCGCGGGCGATGTCTGAGGCTTTTTCCAGATCATTCATCGCGCCACTGGAGACATCGCCCAACACCAGTTCTTCGGCACAGCGTCCACCCAGCAGTATGGCGATTTGGTCACGCAGTTCCGGTTCTGTGGACAGGAATTTTTCCTCCACCGGCAGTTGTAGGGTGAAGCCCAGGGCGGCCGCGCCTCTGGGAATGATGGACACTTTATGCACCGGTTCGCCAGTCGGGACGATTTCGGCAACCAGGGCATGACCCGATTCGTGATAGGCCACCCGCCGTTTTTCGTTTTCGCTGAGGGCGCGGCTTTTTTTCTCAGGCCCTGCAATAACCCGGTCTATTGCGGCTTCGAAATGTTTCATGGAGACCGCATCCTGATTGTCCCGCACGGCAATAATGGCGGATTCATTGCTGATATTGGCCAGATCGGCCCCGACCAGCCCAGGAGTACGCTGAGCCACCACTCTCAAATCCACATCATCACCCAGAGTAATTCTGTGCGTATGCAGTTTGAGTATGGCCAGACGATCTTCCAGGCCGGGTTTGTCGACCACAATCTGCCGGTCGAAACGGCCCGCCCGCAGCAAGGCTTTATCCAGAATTTCCGGCCGATTGGTTGCCGCCATGACCACCACCCCGGCAGAAGGATCGAATCCGTCCATTTCAGTCAGCAATTGGTTTAGCGTTTGTTCGCGCTCATCGTGTCCGCCCATCACCACCGGCCCACCCCGGGCACGGCCTATGGCATCGAGTTCGTCGATAAATATCATGCAGGGTGCTTTTTGCCGGGCCTGCTCGAAGATGTCACTG
This sequence comes from Methylococcaceae bacterium, assembly GCA_051007495.1. Taxonomy (GTDB): domain Bacteria; phylum Pseudomonadota; class Gammaproteobacteria; order Methylococcales; family Methylococcaceae; genus CAIVXW01. The sequence goes on from JBPCSC010000526.1 coordinate 2,430, forward strand.
ACCCGTGCGGCCCCCACACCGACGAACATTTCTATGAATTCGGCCGCACTGATATTGAAGAAAGGAACACCGGCTTCACCCGCTACGGCCCGGGCCAGCAAGGTTTTGCCCGTGCCGGGTTGGCCTACCAGCAACACCCCTTTGGGCATGCGCCCGCCCAGACGCTGGATGCGGGTAGGGTCACGCATGAATTCGATGCTTTCACGCAATTCCTGCTTGGCTTCTTCAGCCCCAGCCACATCCTGGAAGGTGATTTGGTCGGATGATTCAGCGTGGATTTTGGCGTGGCCTCGCCCCATGCCGAGGAAACCGGAACCCATGCCGCTCATGCGCCTGGCCATGAAACTCCAAAGGCCAAACAGGATAACCATGGGTAACAGCCAGTTAAACAGGAAATTGCCCAGCCAGTTGCTGCTGTAGCGTACCGTGTAGTGCACGCCTTTTTCCGCCAAGGTTTCAGCCAGTTCCTGATTGGCCAGGGGGACGGTGATGAAACTGCGCGGTTCGGCCCCCGGTTTGGCGGGCTTGAGATGACCGGTAATGACCTGATCGGTAATCAGGCTGTCGCTGACTTTTTCTTCCTGCACGTAGCGCAGAAAATCACTGTAAGGGATTTCGTCTTCCCGTATCTCACGGTAGCTTTGCCAGGCGTAGAGCACGAAGAGCACGCCCAACAGCATTAAAAGGTTTCGATTGAAGCCACTCGGCTGATCGGCCTGTGGTTTCCCGGTTTTTTCGAGGCGGGCCTTGCGCTGGGCCTCCAGCACGTCCTGGGCATTTTTGAGTTGATGGATTAGTCTTTTTCCCCAGTCTGTGATTGGGTTTGTCATAGTCGGGCTCCGCGTGTTCTGTGGTTTTGTGTGCAATCGGGCTTGGGAAGTCGCTGGGTGTAAGCGTCTTGCGGTATCGGGGCCTGGACATTAAAGTGAGCGGATAATGCTCATGCCATGGGTCGTTCTTCGTCATATTCCTGACACAGGGAAGACTGAACCTTGGCACCTTTGCACCCAACCGCCAAGCCGAAGTATAGCCCCCCAATCTCTACAATAGTGCCTCCCCGGTATTTTTCCTGACGCACCGACGCCCTCATCTGCCCGGTTCGTTTTATAATAAGCCTTTTATCCAGCCGCCAGGGTGTTCATGAGAATAGCAATCCTGTCCCGAAACCCCACGCTCTACTCGACGAAACGCCTGGTAGAAGCCGCTGTAAGCCGTGGTCACGAAGCCCGTGTTATTGATCCCCTGCATGTGTATATGGACATTACCTCAACCAAACCGGCCATTTTTCTGGGAGACCAGAAGCTGACTGGCTTCGGGGCAGTTATCCCTCGCATCGGTGCGTCCATCACTTTTTATGGTCTGGCTGTTCTGCGCCAGTTCGAGATGATGGACGTTTATCCGGTTAACCAGTCGATGGCGATAGGCCGCTCCCGAGATAAACTCCGCTCCCATCAGTTATTGGCCCGGGCCGGACTGGGCCTGCCCGTAACCGGATTTGCCCACAGCCCCGATGACATCAAATCGCTCATCAAACTGGTAGGCGGGCCGCCACTCATCATCAAACTGCTGGAAGGCACTCAAGGCAAAGGGGTTGTGCTGGCAGAAACGGCTCAGGCCGCAGAAAGCGTGATCGATGCCTTTCGAAAGCTCGATGCCAACCTGCTGGTACAAGAATATGTCAGCGAAGCCGGTGGCAGCGACATCCGTTGTTTGATAGTGGGAGGCAAGGTAATCGCCGCCATGAAGCGCACCGCACGAGAGGGCGAATTTCGCTCCAACCTGCATAGGGGCGGCACGGGTTCCACGGTGGAACTTAGCCCGGAAGAACAGGAAACCGCCATACAAGCCGCCGAAACCGTGGGGCTTAATGTTGCAGGTGTCGATCTGGTACGCAGTAAAAGAGGGCCGCTGGTGCTGGAAGTCAATTCCTCACCAGGCTTGCAAGGCATAGAGATGATCACCGGCATAGATGTCGCCGGACTCATCATTGAATTCATAGAAGAAAATGCCAAGCACCATAAAAGCTTCAAACGAGGTATGGGATAAGCCTATGGAGCACGCTATTCCCAGTGCGTGTTGCGTGGATTTCTGCCCCGAACAGTGCGAACGGCAAAACATCACCGATATTCCTGCATTTCTCAACCACCACCGGCCAAACTGGTCAAAAGTTCGCTGGATAAACCTGGCCGCTGGTGACAATCCCGAGATTGTCGAACTGTTTGCCGAGAAATATCAATTGCACCCTTTGGCTATGGAAGATGTGCTACAGGGATCACAAAGACCTAAAGTTGAGGATTATCCGGGTTCTCCGGATTCCCCGGGCCGGTTATTCATAGTGGCCCGTATCGTACAAAAGCAGGGCGAACGTCTGCATAACGAACAGGTAAGTATCTTCCTGGGACGAACGACTCTGCTTACCTTTTATGCCAGACAGAGTGCCTTGTTTAACTCCATACACCATCGCCTGGACAGTAATGCCTCCAGGCTGCGTACCAACGATGCCAGTTTTTTGTGTTACTCCCTGCTGGATACCATCGTGGATGATTACTTTCCTTTGCTCGAAACCTATTCAGAGCGTCTGGAAGCGGCTGAGGAGGAACTAATGAACCATCCCGTACACAGCACCTTAAAGGAACTGCATGCCCTCAAGCGCGAGTTATCCCAAATTCGCCGAACCATCTGGCCCATGCGTGAAATCGTATCCCAGTTACAGCGCGACAAACACGAATGCCTGTCTGAAACGACACTGACCTACTTCCGCGATTTATACGATCACTGCGTACAAATCATCGATTTGACTGAAACCTATCATGAAATAGCGACGGCAGCGATTGAAACTTATATGTCGATCATGTCCAATCGTATGAACGAAATCATGAAAGTACTCACCATTATCAGCACCATATTCATGCCTCTGACCTTTCTGGCCGGAGTATACGGAATGAATATGCCCATACCGGAAAACCACTGGCCTTTTTCCTATCCTCTGTTCTGGATGGTTTGCCTGATCATTACGGTGTCCATGCTGATATGGTTTCATAGTCGCCGCTGGATGTGATATTACTTATAACAATAACCGGAGGATACCCGATGAACCCGTCTGCTGAAGAAGCCTATCTCCGCACCGATCGTTCGGCCTTGTTTGCCGAACTGACGGATCTGCTAAAACCCTATTCCTGCTATGAGAAACAACCCGGTTATTATATGCGCCGGTTTGCCTGGTATGTCGTCGTCCATATCGCCATGATGCTGGCCGTAGCCCAAACCAATAACCCGGCCCTGTGCATTTTGTTTTTAAGTATTGATGCCGTGTACATACTCCGCATGGGGTTTATAGGACACGATCTGGCCCATGGTGCCACCGCCAACACCCGCTTTTACAAGGATTGGCTGGGCGAATTTGTATGGAGTTTCTTTCTGGGTCTCAGCAAGGAATTCTGGGATAAGAAACATACCCTGCACCACCGCTACACCAATATCTCATCGGACGAACACAGCGACCCGGACATAGAAACCCCTCCCTTTATACTGGGAGAAACCCAGGTTAAACCCTATACCCATCGTCTGGCCTGGTGTATTGCCAAAACCCAGCACGTCGTTTACTGGATGGCTTTGAGCCTGCTGGTGATAGGTCTTAGCATGGAAAGCCTGATCTTCGTGCTGACTGGCCAGTTCAAGGGGCGTAGTTTTGCCATCGACAGCAACAAGTATGTGGTTATCGGCCTGATTGTATCGGGTTATATCCTGAACAACCTGGCCTTGTTTATGGCAAAACCCTTATGGCTGGGTTTGGTGCTTTTGCTTTACAAATACCTGATAGCCGGGTTTTGCATAGGCCTGGTTTTCGCGTTGAATCATGTCGGCCTGCCTACGCTTGATGGTGCCTATCCGGTGGATCGCCTGACCCTGCAAACCTACACCACCCGCAATATTAATGGTCGGTTTGGGCGGTGGTTTTGGGGGGTATTAGCCTACCAGACCGAACATCATCTATGGCCAGCCATTTCCTGGCACAAACTCCCGGAAGCCGCTGCCGTAACCCGTGCCTTCTGCGAACAACACAATATAATTTATAACGAAGTCGGCCCGGTTCAGGCCTTTACGGATTCCTGCCGGGTACTCAAACATCTAAGCCGCAAAGCGGTATTTACCACAGGAGAATAATAACATGATAGGCGAACACCACAGTTACAGAATAGACTACTTCAAAGGCAAGCTGTTTCCGATCATCGGTTTATCCAAACTGGTTTTTGGCATGCCATTCATTTATGCCCTTATCATACCCATAGTTCTGCTGGATGCCCTGGCGACCTTGTATCAAACCGTTTGTTTTCCTATTTACCGCATACCGGTCATAGACAGGGGCGGGTTTATGCAGATCAAACGGGCCGGGCTGGAATCACTGAATATCGTCGACCGCCTCAATTGCTATTATTGCAGCTACGCCAATGGGGTTTTACGGTATGTGCAAAGAATAGCCGCAGAAACCGAGCGTATGTGGTGTCCAATACGGCAATTGCACAAGAAAAACTACACCGCCCCTCAACATCATACCGATTTTGCCGAGGACGGCAGCACAGAGGCTTTGAAGCAATACTTCACTCGTTATGAACTGGAACTGGAACCCCATTCTTCAGAATCCGAAAAAACAGATTAACCCGGTTGTTGTTCCGGTTCTTGATTCTGCCTTCAAGTGGAATGAGCGTCCCGGTATGGTACATATCTGCCTGTCTTGAGGTTTAATTCAAGGCAGGCAGGGTCGAGCATCGCAGGTTTTGGCGGGAAATTGCCCTTTTACCCAGGGCGGTGGTTACATTCAAGTCGAATGTGCAATCAGGCCGATAATCCTGCCACTCGCATCGAATTCTACCGTGGTGATTGAGCTTGATCTGCAGGTTTCTATCACTGCTTCAGATTGCTTGAAATACTCACTCATTTCACGGGAAGTCACCACAGTGGGATTCTGCCTTACTTCGTGCACACCCGGATGACGTAATTGATTATAAAGTATCCATGCCGCCCAACCCGCTGCCGATCCGGCAACGGTGCACAGGTATAGAAACATGAGTTTCTGTAATCCAAGATACCCTCCGCACAAATTAACCCAGAATGCACAGATGTGGATTCCCAGCCACCAGCCGCACAAAATCAGCAAGGGCAGCAGACAATAACCCCATAATAACCATCCCGAGAACGACAGGATAACCGTAGATATCCGTTGCCCGGTTGATTGCAAATGGGGGGCGTTAATTACGAGTTCTGTCACGACGGGTTAAACCTCTATCTAATGTAATCCATACCGCCCGCTGTCCCCGCTTTTTGCGGACGGCCCGGTAACAACCGGTCACGGTGGTCAGGACGTTAATTAACCAATATACTAATGGATACCAGATCATCCAGTAATAATAACGAGCACCACCTGAATGGCTGGCCTCATAGCGGGCATCAATACCCAGGCTTACCGCAAACTGAATCAGGCAGGTCAAACTAAGCAACATCCCTGTCCAGGTAGGCAGTATGCCTATACTGCCAGGGTCTAGAAGTTCCAGCAGAGTACCTGCCGTTTCAATACCCAAAGCCATCAGCATCAGATAAGCCCAGAGTATACTGATCAGGCATTCACTATAAATAGGCCACATACGCCGGGCCGACCAATGCAGCATACGGTGACCGTAGCGCAGCAACACCTCGGCTCCACCTTGCGCCCAGCGTACCCGCTGCCGCCACAAACCGTTTAAGGTTTCCGGCATCAATACCCAACACAAGGCACGCGGTTCAAAACGAATCAGCGCACCGTCGAGTTGCAGTTTCCAGCTAATATCAATGTCC
>JBPCSC010000527.1:0-3259 GCA_051007495.1 Methylococcaceae bacterium
GCCTGGCCCAGCGTGAGCAGGCAAAACTTCATGCGGCTATCAACATCGGCAAACATCTTGTCGCGGATTTCAATATCAAACAGGCTGATAAGCCGCCCGGTTTGGGTGATGTGGCCAAAAAAAGCTTTGGTGGAATCATCGGTGGCTATACCGGTGGGCACGATGAAACCGGCACGCCCGCTCCCGGTGGGGAACGGCGGTCGCATGATCTGGCTGATGGTTTCAGCAAACAAGGCATAGGTATTCACATCCCCCACGCCGGTCAGCGGGAATCTTCCGCCCTCGTCACCCTTCACATGCGCGAACACGCTGGCCGCCTCGGCGGTGCGGCGGGCGGTGATGAATTCGGCATATAGCCGCTGTTCGGCCTCGCACACATCCTGCCCGTGATTTAGCTCTGGAAACAGATGTTTGGCCAGCCTGCCCTCACTGAGCCATTGGATACGGCGGGCACGCTCCGCTTTGTTCCTGGCCTCGGCGATATCACGGTGGCGAGTGGCGAAGAACTCTTCTTCCTGTAGCTTGATGCGCTCCCACGGCGGATTGCCCAGCACACAGTCAAAACCGCCACTGGCAAACACCTGTGGAAACGCCAAAGGCCAGTGCAGCACGCGGGCTTGCTGGCAGGCGGCCTGGGCGGCGGCGAGCGCGTCTTGCTCATTCCGGGGTAAGGACTCGCCCAATAAGGTGAAGTAGAGCGTGGCACTGGTGGGAATATTGGGAGAGGGGAGTTTTTTGGGCAGCAGATAAGCCCCCACCAGCACATCAGCCGCCTGAGCCAGACGGTTGGTTTTGGCGTGTTCCAGAAACGCCCGGTAGGCGGCTTCCTTGGTGGCAATCTCCTGGGGGCTGTTTTCCGGTAGCGTTTCCAGCGTTTGCAGTTCCGTCAGGCGGTGGTCGTCATGCAGAAGTAAACCGGATTGCCGTGGATCGCGTTGCCGTTCCAGCGATTTCAAGGCAGCGGCATTAGCATTGGCCAGTTGCCGGCACACGGCTTTGTCGTCGCCGGACAAGGGTTTGAATGCGTCTTTGGAGAGTCCTGATTCCAATGATTTTAGGTCGATGATTCCCAGCAGCGCATCGCCCACGTGCAGATGGTGATCGAGAAAACCCAGCGGGCGACCTTCTTCATAGGCTTCCAGCCAGAGGGCGGTTCGCGCCAGTTCGATGCCCATGGGGTTGCGGTCTACGCCAAAAATGCAGTGGCTGATGACTTCGCGCAGGGCATGACGGAAATGCTGTTCGGTTTGTTCGCCGTCGATCGCGCTGAATTGGGCCAGCTTTTCGGCCAGACGGCGGGCGGCGGCCAGTAAAAAGTGGCCGCTGCCACAGGCGGGATCAATCACGCGGATGGCGAGCAGCGCGTCGATGGGGGATTGGGGCTGGGCGGCCAGGCGTTGTTCGATCACCGGGTCGAGGGCGGATTTGATTAGCTCTTGCACTAATGAATCGGGCGTGTAGTAGCTGCCGGTGAGTTTGCGGGCATTGCCCGTGACGGGTGCATGGCGAGTGGCGAATGGCGAGTGGTTTGCACCATTCACCCTATTCGCCACTCCAACAAAGCCGAATGTCCGGGCGGGGAGGTCAATCTCCGGTACCAGTTCCAAAAGGCTTTCATACACGCTGCCCAGTTCTTCCGAACCCATGTTGCGGTAGTCCACCGGGGCCAGCGCACCTCTAAGATTGGCCCAGCGCAGATGGAGCATGGCCGTCAGCAAATGGGTGTTGTCAAGGCTGGCGGCGTTCAGATCCGGGCATTGGCTGGGCGCGAATAGACCGCCCAAAGCCGGTAAAGCCAGCCGTGGTTCGCCGTCGGCCAGGCCCTTGAATACGATACGCAGGGCTTGCCAGTGGTCGTCAAAGCGATTGCGGGCACGGCGCTTGAGGCACAGATCACGCAGGCGTGCCAGGGCGTAGCCTTCGGCATACGCACGGCGGGCCGCCTGGGCGGTTTTGCTGTCGTCTTTGGGGTGCAGCAGGCCACGCTCTTCTATGCTGAAAACAAAAATCAGCCGGTAAATCAGGCGCAGCAGTTGCTGGAAGTAGGCATCTGAGGTCAGCCTGCCGTCCTGTAGTGCGTTACGCAGTGGCTCGTTGGCCGGATGCTGGATCAAGCCTTCACCCAGAGTCAGCAGAGCTTCCGTTACGCCTTGGCGCAAGCCTTCGCGTACCCGGGTGCCTTCCTCTTGCCCGGCGGTGCGCCATTTTTCCCAGATGCAGTCGGTGGGTCTCCCTGAGGGAGAAAGGGGCGCGGAGCGGCTAGCGTGCAGCAAACGCCAGACGTTGGCGAACTCGGCATAACGCTGGCCGCCGAGCAGATCGGCGAGGTCGATTTCCAGAAAGCTGGGCCGGGTGAGCGTGGCGGCATCGCGCAGGAGACGCAGGGTTTTGCCGTTACAGGCGATGCCCCAGAGATGATCCGGGCTGGCGTTGAGCAGTTCCTGCATCAGCATGAAGGCTGATTTTTTACGGATACTCGAGCCACCCACGGCAAAACGCGGGTCGGCTTCGGAGAGGGACAGGGTATGAGGGGCGACCACCACCGGCACGGACCCCGCCAGCATGCTGACCGGATAATGCCGCTCACCCAGGTGGATACCGGCGCAGGTGTGCAGGTGGGTGTAGCCCAAACCATCACGCAACAATTCCAGTACGAAGGTCTGGGTAAGCTGGGTTGCTTCCACGTCGGTGCGTTCGATTTGAGCCGCAAAGTGTTTCCATTGGGCGCAGGCGATCTGGAAGGCACGCCCGTATTCATCCTTGAGCGTGCATCCTCTAGGTGTGCCGTAGTCCGTTTCGGTTTGGTATACAGCTCTGCCCAGCGCGGCTTTTTCGAGTTGGTCGGGCAGAAATAAGCCCCCCTCCAGCGTGAGGGAGGGTAGGTTGAGGGCGGTGGTGCCGGATTTACTGAGTCGTTTCATGGGGATCTGTGGTGTGGGTCGTCGTGAGATACATGGTGTGCGAAAGTGGGGGGTGTCTGCCTGTTTTCAAATCAGCACGAGCATTGACGGGGGTATGCCGCAAGGCCTAGAATTTCGACCAACACGGCCCCTCTCGGTGACTCTGCTTCGGCAGGGAAACTGCTGAGGGGTTTTTTATTGTCTGCGTTTACCAATCCGCCTCCCAGCCATCAGGGACACCCATACCCGCCAGGTTCAGGTTGAGGTGAGACAGATCGGGGAAGGCCAGCAAATGTACCTTCATCCGATCAGGCCAACTCGACCGAGGGTTGACCACCTCCAGCAGGTGTCGTGTGATC